>JAQYWN010000358.1 GCA_029379265.1 Rhizonema sp. NSF051 | reverse complement strand
ATTTTAAAAAGTACTATTAACTACTAACAACTAACCAACGACCTACATATTTCTACACTTTGCTGGATACTGCTAACGGTTTCTCAGGCAACTGAGTATATTCGGCAACAATTTGACGGAATTGTTCTCCCTCAATAGTCTCTTGTTCTACCAACAAATCCACGAGAGAGTCTACCAAACCACGATTTTGGCGAATCAGGTTACGCGCTGTTTGATAGCAGGAAATTGCGATCGTTCGCACTTGTCGGTCAATTTTGGTAGCTATCTCTTCTGAGTATTCAGAGCGATCCATCCAGTCTCTACCCAGAAAAACTTGCTGTCCGGGACTTTCTAGAGCTACTGGTCCAAGATCGGACATACCGTAGAGTGTGACCATCTTCCTTGCTAAACTTGCTACAGTTGTCAAATCTTGCGAGGCTCCGTCAGTCACTTCTGCTTCGCCAAACACCTCAGCCTCCGCAGCTCTACCACCTAGAGTTACGGTAATCCGATCTATTATCCAAGCACGACTGTACAAGCCGCTGTCAACAGTATCTTCGCTGGGCAGGCTTTCGGTAAAACCACCAAGACCGCCAGAACGAGGAATGATTGTAACTTTGTTTAAGGGATCGGAGTTTTTCAGGAGAGTAATCAGCAAAGCATGTCCAACCTCATGGTAGGCAATGAGCCGCTTTTTCTTACTGTCAAGCAAAGGAGTTAGCGATAAACCAATTGTAATGCGGTCGATCGCATCGCTCACTTCTTGCATTGTCACTGCGTCTTTGCGTCTGCGGGCGGTAAAAATTGCCGCTTCGTTGAGCAAGTTGGCAAGATCAGCACCGGAAAACCCAGGAGTCCGTCGTGCGATCGCTTCTAAAGAGACTTCGGGAGATAGTTTCTTATTGCGTGCATGTACTTGTAAGATTTGGAAGCGACCTGTATAAGTTGGCAGATCTACAGTGACTTGTCGGTCAAACCTTCCCGGTCTCAGCAGCGCTGCATCCAGTACATCAGGACGGTTTGTTGCGGCAATAATAATAATGCCATTGTTGCCTTCAAAACCGTCCATTTCAGTGAGCAGTTGGTTGAGGGTTTGTTCCCGCTCATCGTTACCGCCTCCGATTCCAGCACCTCTTTGCCTGCCGACGGCGTCAATTTCGTCGATAAATATCAAGCAAGGAGCATTCTCTTTTGCTTTTTTAAACAGGTCGCGCACACGGGATGCACCTACACCCACAAACATTTCTACAAATTCTGAACCGGAAATACTAAAGAAGGGGACAGAAGCTTCGCCTGCGATCGCTTTTGCCAGCAAAGTCTTACCAGTTCCTGGAGGTCCTACCAACAGAACTCCTTTGGGAATCCGTGCGCCAACAGAGGTGAATTTTTCTGGTTGTTTGAGGAAGGTGACAACTTCTTGTAGCTCTTCTTTAGCTTCTTCGATACCTGCTACGTCGTCAAATTTCACTCCGGTTTTTGCTTCCATTTGGAAGCGAGCTCTGGTTTTGCCGAAGTTCATTGCTTGACTCGAAGCATTTGTAGAGCGGCGCAGGAACAATAGCATTAACGCAACTAACGGTATAATCCATAGAAGATTGAACAAAAGAGTTACGGCAGCCCGACTATTACCAGTCGGTACCGCCTCAAAATCTACTTTATGTTCTCTAAGTTTGTTAATTAACTCAGTGTTTTGATCCAAAAGCCTGACTTGTAGGGGTTGTGGATCTGACTTTTGCGAATCTTTTTGAGAATTTAGATAAACTTTTGCTATTTGTTCGCTTTCATCCAGTTCTACTTTTCTAACTTCACCTCTCTCAGTTTTCTGAATCAAATCACCGTAGGTCAGCGTATCACGCTGATCTGCTTTTTGCCCCAGCGCCGGAGTGCCACCGAAAATTCCTGGCAACATGATCAGACTAGCAGCCAAGGCTCCAGTCAAAGCTCCGCCCCGCTTCATTTGTCGCTGTTTCACAGATGTTTTTTTCCGAAAAATTGTCATAATAATTACCTTTTGCCTGCTGACTAGAACGCTCAAGGGACTAGTCTTTATGCTGATTTTTCTAGCAACAATTGAAATAAACCTTTTCTAATCTTCTAGTTTAGCTTCCACAAAAACTATTCACACATCTATGCCATCCTCGCTGCTTGCTACCGTAAGTCTTTGTAATTATCTTCAATTGTATGCTTTTTGTGACTGGGGCGTCAGGAGTCTTGAACAGGTAGGGACCAAGGAGTTGGATGCGCGTAAATAATGGCGCTCAAAACCACATGGCATGTATATATTTCCGAGGAGGACGGAAGAAGGTGATTTCTTCAAAGAGTGAGTAGCGCACGCTTCAAGTAACTTATTTGACTTCGGTTCCGGGTTGAGATTTTTTCAGCCCAAGTTTCTGCACAACTGTTTTTCCTGACTTTCAACGACTCAATCCGATCATTATCAAAGCGAAATCGGCAGCGCTTCAAGTTTCGCCCCACCTTAATTAAATACTTAATCGCCGCCAAGTAACGGTTGATGGTTGCCGTCTGCCCATCCAAACTCCCTACTTCACCACCAATGAGCAACTTGCTTCAAATCGACATTCCCACCACTGACGATCACACCAATTCTCGCCTGCGGTGCTTTCACAACTCCTTCAAGGAGGGCTGCTGTGGCCAGGACTCCGGTGGGTTCAACGACAATTTTGAGGCGTTCCCATAAAAAGAACATGGTGCGAAGAATTGCTTCCTCGGATACTGTCACCATATCGTCCACGTAATGCAGTACCAAGGGAAAAGTTATCGACCCGAGGCTGGGAGTACGTGCGCCGTCAGCTATGGTATCAGGATAATTGACTGTTTGCAGAGTTTTGGTGTGAAACGAACGTGTGGCATCGTCAGCACGTTCTGGTTCGACTCCTATAACTCGACAATTCGGTAAAACTGCTTTGGTTGCGATCGCAGAACCGGAAAGTAATCCGCCACCGCCACAACACACTAATAGTAAGTCTACACCAACTTCCTCAATCAGTTCTTTGGCTGCTGTTCCTTGTCCTGCGACTATATGAGGATGATTGTAGGGAGGAATCAACGTTACTTGGCGATCGCTTGCCAAAGTAAGGGCTAATTCTTCTCTGTTTGTTTGCTGACGATTGTAAATAATCACCTCCGCACCATACTCACGAGTTGCAACTTGCTTAACGCTTGGGGCGTCGTCAGGCATCACGATAGTCGTGGGAATATTCAGCAATTGTCCGGCAAGGGCGATCGCTTGGGCATGATTTCCAGATGAAAATGTCAGAACGCCTTTTTGTTTTTGTTCTTCAGATAGCTGTGATAAAGCATTATACGCACCTCGAAACTTAAAAGATCCAGTGCGTTGAAAATTTTCACACTTGAAAAACACTTGACTATGAGTAAGTTCGTTGACGGTTCTAGAGGTGAGAACTGGGGTGCGGTGAGCAATACCCGCAAGACGCCCAGCTGCTGCTTCCACATCTGTTATGGTGACAGAATTATGCTGTAGCATCCGCAATATCCTCACTAAAAGAATAATCGTGCCAATCACACACAGGCTGGTAGCCGATGATTCGGTAGATATGATTAGATGTCAGATTTGCCAAGTCTGTGAATAAAAAGCAATATCGGCACCCTCGATCTAGCAGGATTTGACTCAACGCTGCTACACAGGACGTGGCATAGCCTTTTCTTCGGTACTCTGGAGGTGTGTACACTGGTCCAATCCAACTACCGTTTGGTGTTGATACTTTACCACAAACTATTGATACAGGTGTTCTATCCTGCCAGAGATAAAGGTTTTTTTGACTCAAATCACCTTTGACACTGCGTTCTTCATTTCCCTTAACAGCCCCGAAAGCTTCTACTGAAAATGCTTTATACCAATCAACCAACAAGTCAAAATCATCCTGCGTCGCATGGCGGAGATAGCCGTTACACCTGGCAATAGGCTCTACTTTGTCTAGTTGATGAATCCGCAGTTGCATACCTAATTCGGATGTCTTTCCTGTTAGGGCAAGCCATGCTTGGGTAAAAGCTTTCGCCTGTTCCGCCAAACTATTCACTCCAGGTAACTGTTGGCGATCATCGTGCAAGTCTTGAGCGATCGCCTCCACTGCTGCATTATCCTGTATTTTGGATAACAACAATTTGCGAGGCGGTATTCTCATTGCCACAGCCACAATATTTCCGTTTGTCTCTACGGTTGCCAAGTACAGGTTGCAATTATACCGTCCTGGATAGAGAATCAACGTATTAACAATACTAAGCAGCAGACAATGCTGTGCTTCGTCACTCAGCAAGTAGTCTTTCACTTGCTGATAAAATTCACTTGCATCCTCAAACCGATGAACTTTCATCTCGCTGTCACCGAATAAACTGTGCAAGAAAGCCAAGCATTCATTCCCTATCAAAGGGAATTACCTCCTGTCTTCTTTCTTTTTTCAAACATATTTCTGTGTAAACTTGTACATAAGATCCACCCTTCCTTTGCGTAACATTGCTGGATCTAATCTTTCTGTGGTATTGCAAGTCATTAATACCACCAATCGTTGCTGGATCTGAATTCCGGATTCCTCTATCACACTTTGGTACAATGTGCCATCAAGTAAGCTGAGAATGTGTTCTGTCTTGTTATTATATTGAGCGACTTCATGAGCACGATTTTGTGCTAAGTTATCAGCTTCGTTAATAATAATACAAATTCGCTCTAAGTAGGTTGGGGGGACAAAGTTGGCGATCGCATCATGATCCAAAATAAAAATGACATACCCTAAAGGCAGAAGAATTTCTTTGGCGACTGCTTGTGTCCATGCTGTTTTACCTGTACCGGGTTCTCCATGTATCAGAACCGCTAACTGCTTTTGATTAAGAATCGCCTGCTGTACGGTGTCAGTGAAGCTTTGAACATCTGAGGGAAAACTGCGAATGGGAAATTGGCTGTGCAGTTTACCTACGCGGCTTTGATATCCACTCAGCATGACTGCTAAATCGTAAGTTGCTTTGTTAATGAGTGGGGCTAAATTTTTTGCCATTAAAGTGTATTGTCGGCGTCCTCTCTCAAAAGGATTAATTTGAAGCCAAGTGTCGTAGTTAGACCAGTATGCATTGACTGTGTTGACAACATCAAGACGATCCCAGTTGACAAATTTTTCTGGAGGGTAAAAGAAATCTCGTTCTAAATAATACTGAGTAATCAAATCAGGACATCCCAATAAATCTAAGATTCTCAATACAGTAATTTCTTGCAGTCGATGAAGAACGTAATCTATCGGAATGCTATTGCGACTAACAAATTGAATGATTGGTGTTTCTGTACTCAGAACTTCTTTGTAACGATAATCAGGTGTAAGTAGATCGGGTGTGATGTAATTCCAATATTTCTCAAATTCGTAACGCGTATTATCAGACGCTACATTGAGCAAATTTGCCCACCAAGTATAATTATTTCGACCTAAAGTATCAGCAATATTACTCGTCAAATTTAAAGTTTTTTGACTTAACTCCCGCGTATCGTTACAAAAAAGTTGCCACAAAAACTGCCATTTTAATTCTCGATTTAATGGTCGCCAACCACTTGTCAGTAAGCTTTGACGATTGTTATTCGTGGAAGTGCCTTCGTTGCTCCGATAATAATCAAATTCCATATTTTCTCTGGATGCAGTGTTGATTAGGAGTGAGGAGTGATTTGTAAGGGCAGGGCTAATATACATAAACAGCATCTCAACAATTGTTTACATATTTAGGTTTTTTTGCGCCAACCTACTTACATGTGACGGCCTATCAAACCCACCCGTACAGGAAGTTAGGAGTGATAGGAAAGCAAATCATAACTTACAACTCATAAGTTGTGAATGGCGATCGCTCACACAAATGCGTGGGTATTACACATTCAAATTGTATGGTAATGCACCGCACTTCTTTGCTAATGGCTGAATGCTTACTTAAAAACTGTGAATAAACCCTTAATGAATACCGCCAAGCAGAATTGCCATTTTATTGTAGTATTTGTATTACAATTTGTCAAGAGTTAGGGAAGGTTTACATACAGCAATCCCAATTTCATCACTTCCATATAAACCGCTCTCTGGAATTATTGCAGACTTCAAATCACCTCATGCCTGATTTGAAACTTTTGGTTCAAATCAGTTTCTTCCAGGACATTAGTAAATCTCGAGAGTTGACAAAAACTCACATCAAATGTATCACAGATTACAAAAAAAATATGTGTTGCCCAGAATTTCTTGCTAGTACACGGGGCGCGGAAATAAACCAAGCATATTAACTCATTGCTATAAACGCTCGCATTTTAATTCCCAGGCAGGGGTTCTAAGTGTAGATGCGGATGTATTACTCAAAGTTTAATACCAACTATTAAGGTACTTAGGGATTCCCTATTATGAGTAACCTTGCTGCATATCTGCTGTGTGCTCGAATAGCTTAGGTATTTATTACTTAATCTGCTCTGCGGCTTTTCATTTTGTTTATATTTATTTATAATTGAGGGGTGTCTTCTCACTCTCTCTTCCGGAGGTGTTATTTCCTTTGAACTTATTGAGTGAGCAAATATCATCAAATCAAATCGTTACGGTTAAAACACGAGCCAGTCTTGGATGAGCGCTATTGAACCGCTCTTTGAGTGCCTCGTTCGTTCTCTAAAAAGGAGATGACGATGGAATTAAAATTCTCTGGAGAAGAAATGAAACTGGCACAAGCACTTACGGACGTGCAAGAGATGCACGAATCTCAACCACCTTTAATCTTAATTGTGGAAGATAACGATGATAATCTGCTATTGCTGAATTACACTCTTGAATCACTAGGCTGTAGACTCATCAGTCAAAAAGATAGTTCCACAGCAGTCGTTTTGGCAAAAGAACACCTGCCAGACTTGATCCTACTAGATATCCTCATGCCTGGCTTGACTGGGATTGATGTTATACGACATCTGAAGCAAGAACCTCTGACTAGTAATATTACAGCTATAGCTGTAACAGCATTAGCTAGTGCAGATGACCGAGAAACTATCTTGAATGCTGGGTTTGACGACTATATTAGCAAGCCTTACATGATCGAAGATGTAGAGAATTTGGTTCGGGGATATCTAGGTAAAAAACTAGATTCTTACTCAATCCCTAACTTATGTTAGGAGTCATTCATTTTAGTGAGAAGAATCCAAATTTAAGAACAACTGCACAAAAGCTACGCAGGAATTAAGTAAAAGATATCTATGTTTTTGCTTTCGCATCTAACTTAACTTGCTGCACGCTCGTACAAATGTGTTTTAATTTTTTAGTTATTTACGATTTATTCAAGTTTGTCCAAGGAAGCACTTTTCTTATTTTTAGAATTTAAAGCAGGGTGGCGAATATCCGGTGCATCCGTTAGAATAGCAATAATTCCTGTCCGACCTGTTTCCAATGTGGCATCAGTAAGCAAATCGACAACGGAGATATTTAAAATTTCTTCAATTAGTGCTTTTATTTGAGGCTGAATAGCATCATCTAAATCTAACCGTACTTGCTCAGCGAGTTCTTGTTTGCCCATTTCAGCTAATAACTGCTCTGGTTGAGTAATAGAACCTTCAAGCAACAGTACTACATTATGATCACATAATTGACAAGTAACTTTACTTGGTTGATGTCCAAGTATTTCGCGATATAATGCTTGAATGCGTTGTGCTATTGTTCTTTCTAATTGACCGCGAGTTGGAGTTGTTTGGGTTGATGTCGTCGTCATTTGCGCTTTTTGTTTTTGAACATGTTGACCACTACCAACAAGCTAGAAAGTTAAATAATTTATTTAACTCTTAACTTTTTAGTTACCGCTTTTAAAGCCTAATGTTTTCATTTTGTCACTCATTATAAGACAAGATAATTCGATTGGGAAACATTAGGGTTTACTAACTAGTATTTATATGTTAGCGGCAAATGTTATTCAAAATCAACATTCTAATACAATATTTTTAATCTCCTCTTG
>JAQYWN010000357.1 GCA_029379265.1 Rhizonema sp. NSF051 | reverse complement strand
CCCTTGAAATATCGTTGTCTATCATAATTAAAAAGGGCTTAACCGAGCAGTATTGGGTTCTGTGTAGTAATTTTCCCTGATCGCTCTAGTGAACCGAGCGATAAAAAAACTCATCGCATCTTTTTAAACAGTGACCAAGTGCAGCGAATTTATATAGATGAGTTGGGTGTTCCCAATCAGCAGCCAATAGGCATCAATTTAATGCAGTTGACGATTGCGCCAGATGAAGCGATGGCTGAGCAGGCGCGTCTATTGATTGAGAGGGTACAATTAGAACAAACAGGTACACTCGCAAAAAACGAAATCATCGAAGTAATCACGACCATTGCCGTTTACAAATTTTCCCAGTTGAGTAGAGAGGAAGTGGAAGCCATGTTAGGACTCAGTTTAGAGCAAACAAGAGTTTATCAGGAAGCCAAAGCTGAAGGTCGAGAAGAAGGTCGAGAAGAAGGTCGAGAACAACAGAAAGCTGAAATGTTGAGAGTAACTGTGCCTCTGTTACTCAAAATTGGGATGAGTGTGGACCAGATTGCTCAACAGCTTAATGTTGATGTAGAATCTGTCCGCTTAGCTGCACAGTAGAACACCTAAATCACACGGGAGGCAGCAACAAAGCTGTCGAATGTCGAAGTGCGATTGTACTCTCATTAGAGGGGCGATCGCCTTTCTTCTCTGGCATAACACATCAAACCATCGATTGATTGACTCTTCGTAGTAATACTTACATGCAGCAATGATAATTTCTATGTCAGGCAGAATGTTACCACGCGACTTTTTAGCTTAAATGGCTCGTAACTCTGAACTGTCCAAATGGCAAGAACTACGAGATCCTAAATAGGGTTTGCTGAAAAAGTCGGAAAATCACGAAATCGCTTCCAACACCATTTGCGGAATCAACATACCGTTTTGTGATTGAGAAATTCCCAAAAAGCGTCCATCTTCCTCGTAAACCCGCAAAAGTCCAGAAATGTCGTGATTTGCCAGAACATGCTGACCCTGACACCATTTAAGAGCAGAGGTTGTTTGTAGGATGGTAGAAGGCAAATGCTTTACTGGTGCATCCGGGGGAATCGGTTGAAATGTTCCGGCTTGTAGTTGTGTTTCCAAGTCTTTTAGGGTGACGCTATCTGCTATATGGAAGCCGTTGCTTTCAGTGCGTGTCAATGCGGCAAGAGTACCGTAAGTTTGTAAAACTATCCCTAAATCGCGGGCGATCGCCCGAATATACGTACCACTACCACAAGCGATCGCGATATCCAATTCGGGATAATCCCCATCCCGCCAATCCAAAATTTCTATGTGGAAAACTTCTACTATCCGCATTGGGACTTCTACATTTTCGCCTTTCCGTGCCAAGTCGTACAAACGTTGTCCTTGCACTTGAATAGCGCTGTAACTTGGGGGAATTTGCTCAATTTTGCCCTCAAATTGTGGAATTGCTGTTTTTACTGTGGCTAAACTCAATCCAGAACAAGGTTGACTCGCAATGATTTCGCCTTGCAAGTCATCAGTTGTCGTACACATGCCTAAGCGGATGGTGGCTTTGTAAGCTTTTTTTCCAGGAAGATATTGCAATAATCTTGTAGCTTTACCAAGTGCGATTGGTAATACTCCAGTCGCTGCTGGATCTAAAGTCCCAGCGTGCCCTACGCGCTTGAGGCGCAAGAGTTTCCGTACCCGCGCCACACAGTCGTGGGAAGTCCAGTCAAATGGTTTGTTGAGATTGAGGAAACCTTGCACTTCGGTAGTTATGAGTTAGGAGTTTGGTACTATATCATGTCCTTAGACAAAAAACAAACAACGACTTATTTGTTTTTTCCCAAGGCGATCGCCACTGAACCTGAGACAACGAGAACCGCCCCGATGATTTCTATCAAAGTTAGGCGTTCTACAGCGATCAAACTTGGTGTGATAACTGATACAACCCAAACTGCTATTAAAGTCACAATGGGAGCTACAGCCAAGACTGCACTTACCCGTGATGCTTCCCAATGTTCTAAGGATTCAGCAAAAGCACCATAAGCAATCAGAGTATTTAAACCACAAAAAATTAACATTCCTCCATGCAAAAAATCAAGTGTAAAAATGACTTTTGGTGTAGCGAAAGGAGTAAATAATAAAGTACAGCCTCCGTAAATAATTAGCATGACGCTAGTAGAAGATAAAAATTGCAATAACTGTTTTTGTGCTAAAGCATAAACAACCCATGCGACTGCTCCTATTACAGTTAAACCACTGCCTAGAAGATATTTACCGTGTGCTGTAATTAAATGAGAGAGTTGATCGTTAAAAAATAAGGCAAGCCCGAGAGTTAGTAGACTAACGCCAATCCACTGATGCATGTTATATCGTTCTTTAAAAAGAAATAAACCACCAAAACCCATCAGCAAAGGTGCTAACTGAATAATCACTTCGGCGTTAGCGGGTGTCGTGAGTGCTAAACCTTGTAAGAAAAGAATATAGTTACTTGCTAAAAATACTGTGGCGATCGCTAACAACTTCCAAGAAGCAGAACGCAGTTGTTGCCGCGTTGGTAATTTCCCCTTTACTCCTAAATAAATTGCCAAGATAGTAAATGACATCAAAAAGCGAAACCAAACGACTGTGTAAACATCCAGCGCTTGTAAAGTTACTGTCAGAGCAATAGGTAGAACTCCCCATAAAAAAAGAGTTAATGACGACAATGCTAGCCCTAAACGCCAGCGATTGGAAGTTTGGTGCATATTTAAAATATCTTCTTAAGTCTTTTAAGTTTCGATTTCCTTAATAGACATGGAGTGAAAATCACCACTTACCTTCGTTATAAACCTTTATCAGTTCAAAGAAAGAATAGTTGGAGGCATGTAGAGACGTTCCTTTAAAACATCTCTACATAGCGTTGACACAATTAACTATGCCACTTGCGGTTCTACCAAATTTTCTACCCCCTGAATAACTTTTGCTGATTCAATTTTGTCACCAGCTTTGAGTTGATCCAAAACTTTTTTCCCTTCTATAACATAACCAAAAACAGAGTAGCGACCATCAAGCAGATTGCGTCCTGCTGGAGTCAGTTCTGGTTCAAAAAGAAAGAAGAAAAATTGTGAAGAACCACCATTGACTTTTTGTTCAGGACGTGCCATTGCTAAAGCACCAAAAGCAGAGAAAGGCAAAACTGGCATATCGGTGTAACGACCAGCTTCTTCTAAAGTAATACCGTAGGTAGGTACTTTGTCACCTTCAACTAAGATTTCTAAAGGAACAGCACGATATTTGCCTGTTTTAGGATCGATGAAACCCTCTTCTTTGCCTGCTGGATCTCCAGTTTGCAAGACGTAGGATTCTTCAGAACGGGTAAATTTTAAGCCGTTATAAAAACCTCGTTGCACCAAATCAACAAAGTTCCCAGCGGTGACAGGGGCACTGTAGCCGTCCACAATCATGGTAATATTACCTTTGTCTGTTTTGATTTCTACAGTGGCACGACCTTTAAGTTGTGGCAAATTGCTGTATTCCGCTGGCACTTCAAAGGGGAATTTCTTGACCATCGACTGTTCTAATTCAGTCACAAGATCCAGTAGATTCCCTCGTTGTTGCGAAATTTTTTCCTTATCTTTGGTTTTTGCCGTTTCTTGCATAGCTTCTACGCCAGATTTTAACTCGGCAATTAAAGCATTGGCTTGGGCTTGGCGTTCATCTGGGATATCTGCTAAAATTTTGGCTGGATTTGCCAGCACCCGTGATGCTTTGCTGAGATCTTGGGAAATTGCACCCCAACGTCGATTTGCCCGTAGTTGACTGGAAATGTCTTCTAAACTAGTTTGCAGCTGTCTAACAGGTTTGTTCTGGATGGGAAGCGCAAGCCGCAACAGCGATCTGCCATCAGTAATAGCATTTCCTGAAGGTAGTGCAGCATTACTGGAGGATGTCCACCCAGCTGTACTTATCCCTAGGAATAGTGTGACAATCAGCAGTGTAAATAGGCTTCTCTTTAACCAGGATAAGCAGAAATTGAGCCAGAATTCCTCGTTTTTTTGCGGACTCTGATGAGGGCGAGGCGCTAATGGATTGAACATGGGATTGCTAAAATGCAGCATTAAATTATTGATTGGGCGTAACCCATCCCTAATTTTCCCACAGTACAGTTCGATAACAGTTATTTTCAAGTGCGTAGACTATAGTCAAAAAAAAGACTGTGGTGTGAGTCTGTCAGCGTTACAGGTGGGGAGCAGAGCTAAATGCTCATCTTAATCTTGCCTAAACAACCCAAACAAGGGTGCCAGAATTAATCCGATCCCAAAGCCACCAACATGTGCCCAGTAGGCAACTCCGCCTGTTTGTACACTCATGTTGGCGGCTGTTTGCAGACTGGCAATACCAGATATTACGTTTTGGATAATGAAGAAACCAATCATAATCCATGCTGGAATTCTCAGTGTGGTGATGAAAAAACCCAAAAAGACTAAGGTTCTAATTCTAACTTGAGGAAAGCGGAGAATGTATGCTGCCAAAACTCCAGCGATCGCACCGCTTGCCCCTAAAGAAGGAACCGCCGAAGTCATCCCCACAAACCACTGACACAACGCGGCGAAAACACCACAGCTTAGATAAAAAATTAGATACTTCAAATGACCTAAACGTTCTTCAATATTATTGCCAAAAATCCAGAGAAACAACATATTTGAAATCAAATGCCACCAACCACCGTGTAAAAATTGTGACGTAATTAAGGTTTCCCACTCTGGCACTGGCTGATTGATTGGAATTCCAGCAAAACTAGCGGTTAATTCTCTAGGGATGACTGCATATAGATGTAAAAACTGTTCTAACTGTCTATCTGATAATCTAAATTCATGAAGAAAAACTAAAACGTTAATGCCGATCAACCCGTAGTTGATATAGGGAGTGATTCGCGTCGGGTTTTCGTCGTAGAGAGGAAACACAGGTGTTTCTCCTATTTTATCAGTTAATTGCTACACATTTGATTGTTGATTGTCGTCAACACAACTAACAACCAACACTCCAACTCTACTCCCTATTTTTACCTATAAAAATAGTCTTCTTTAGGTTTATCGTTAAATAGCCCCAACAACGGAGCAAGAATCGCCCCAAATACAAAACCGCCAGCATGTGCCCAGTAGGCAATTCCACCATTTTCCATCCCAATATTGGTAGGTGTTTGTAGACTTGCAAGTCCGTAGAATGATTGCTCGAGAAACCAGAATCCGAGAAACCAATATGCAGGGACACGAAATGTTGGAAAGAATAATCCTAAGGGAACGACACCAAGAATTTCTGCCTTGGGAAATCGGAGTATATATGCTCCCAACACGCCTGCGATCGCACCACTCGCACCCAAAGAAGGAATTGCAGAAGATTGTGCAAAGTACCACTGAGTCAAGGATGCCAAAACACCACAAGTCAAATAGAAAAATAAATATTTGACAGGGCCTAACTTTTCTTCAACGTTATTGCCAAAAATCCATAGAAATAACATATTACCCGCAAGATGCAAGATACCTCCATGTAAAAATTGGGACGTAATCAAAGTCAGCCATTCTGGTACAGGCTGATTTACAGAAATACCCGCAAAGCTGGCAGTGAGTTCTCGCGGTACAACCGCCGCTAAGTGCAAAAACCCATCTAATTGTTGTGGAGGTAAGCTGCCTTCATAAAGAAAAGCTAAGACATTAACAGCAATCAGCCCAAAAGTCACATAAGGCGTAATTGTTACAGGATTATCATCTCTAATGGGAACCACAGGCTTTTTTCCCTATTTTTTAAAAACCAGCCTCACATTACCTGATTTTTCCAGAAGTTTCTTCTAACCTGTGGGTGAAGATAAGAATTGGCATTCAGGTAAGTAAGTTGGCGTGAATAAAAACAACTTTACATTGGGTATGAAGTAGGGGCGGGTTTAATCTCTTCACTTGTCAGTCAAAACGAACAATGTTGTCAAACCAGCCCTAAGTTTCACAGATCTATAAACATTTGTTTACATATTTAAGTTTTATTGGCTCAACCTACTTTATGGGGGAATTGAGACTGACTGTTCCCTGATCATTATTTCGCCCCCCTACCAACTACCATTATGAGTAACTTTTCATTACCCGTTGAATATCGCGTTGATCTTGGCGTCGTTTCAGGGTTTCTCGTTTGTCGTGAAGCTTTTTACCTTTGCCAAGGGCTATACTGATTTTCACCAAGCCACGCTTCATGTACATTTTTAAAGGTACTAAGGTTAAACCTTGCTGTTCTACCTTACCTATCAGCTTGCGAATTTCCTGACGATGCAGCAGCAGCTTACGAGTACGGCGCGGTTCGTGGTTAAAGTATTGTCCGCTGGCATTATAAGGTGAAATATGTATATTGATCAGCCATGCTTCTCCTTCACGAATCAAAGCATACCCATCTTGGAGATTAACCTTACCCGCACGGATTGACTTAACCTCTGTTCCCGTCAACTGAATTCCAGCTTCATAGGTTTCGAGAATTTCGTATAAATACCGCGCTTGCCGATTATCGCTGACAACTTTGTAACCGTCACTCTTTTCACTCATTGAGAATTTTACTTATGTCAAAGTGTATATAGCAATCCTAGATGATTCACGCTCCGAAAGCATTTGCGTAATAATTGCTTTCACGCTAACAGAGAAATAGTTTTTCCATAAGGTATGAGCAGCTTTCACAAGTTTTACGGATTTTCAATAGAACTGCTGTGGTTTGGCTTGGGTGATATTACATCTTCCACATTGTAGTAGTACTATTACCGCTAATCGGCTTGATAAAGGAGATCCACTTTAGAAATGTCTCCCTTTCGTTATGCGGAATACTTGCTATTTGCACTGCCGATGACAGTACTGTTAGAATATTTCAGCATACATCAATAATACTACAAACATTGGAAGTTGATAGGATGCCTATCCCACCGCTCTCAAGTTGAGTGACTTTAGAGCTAGACTAGTAGTATAAGAAGGTAAGGATAAGACAAATGCGCGTGGCATTTTTGTTTAGCACAGCAGTTGCTTGCTTGGCAGCAATTGGGGGATACAGTGTCGGCTCAAGTCAGGCCGTTCAGTTACAAGATGGTACAGTCTATTTTGTCCAACCACCAAGTCTTGAGGGTGCGGAGACTACCTACAACGATATTTATGTTTGGGGTGCTACTTACTACTTCACTATTAACCTACCCGAGAATGCTGGAGAACCTTTGCAAAGAGTAACGATTAACCAGCATGAGGGGGTAGATCGCATACACTATGAGCTAAAAGATACTTCCGCAACAGAAAGAGGGGGTTCTAACAAAAAACACAAGTTGGCACTCAAAGATGTGACAAACGATCGCAAGACGCGAACAATATCCCTCACATTTGATCCACCAGTGCCTCCAGGTAGAACTATCAAAATTGCATTAAAACCCGAACAAAACCCAACTGTTCCGGGTGTTTATCTATTTGGAGTCACAGCCTTTCCACCTGGTGAGAAATCTCACGGTCAATTTCTTGGTTACGGTAGGTTACAATTTTATAGCCTTCACGACTAAGTATAAAGGAGACAGGAGACAAAGGAGTTTTAATTCCTCTCTTCAGATGTTGATTTCTTTATGCTTGTGTTATAAAATACTTTATTCACGAAGAATTTCTAAGTATCTAGGTAGGAAAATTGTCGTTAAGGCTATAATTAATTTTCGGAGATGTCTGATGGGCATATCTGACTCTATAAACGCAGATATCTACACGGAGAATGACGCATTCATCCACAAAAAACCGTCCTAAATAACAAAAATTGCCAAATAGTACATCCCACATTCCGCACCCTAGGGTGTCACACAGCATAATTATTTAGATAATTCTATTTTTAAAGCTATAATATCAAATCCGGTTGATTGCACGCAGTTCCTACAACCCTTTACCCTCAACTTACAATGCTTATAGGTTTTTTATACTATGTGCATTTACCCGGATTTGATATAA
>JAQYWN010000356.1 GCA_029379265.1 Rhizonema sp. NSF051 | reverse complement strand
CCTATCTTTTATTTATAACTCATTTACCAAACATGATATAAAGTGCAAAATCTTAAGAGAACTATCAGGAGAAATTATGGCAGGTCAATTTGAAGGCAAAGTTGCAATTGTTACAGGTGGAAGTTCTGGAATCGGTCAAGCGACGGCGATGTCTTCGACAAGCCGCTTCGCGTCTACGCCTTTGGTAAAGCAGGCGCAAAAGTTGTTGTTGCGGCTCGTCGTGACTCCGAAGGCGAAGAAACTGTGAGTCAGATTAAACTTGCTGGAAGTGAAGCTATTTTTATCAAAACAGATGTCGCCCAAGAATCAGATGTAGAAGCACTTGTCAGCAAGACGGCTAAATTCTGAATTTGTACAGTGCCTAAGTCGGATCAATAATTTTTTATCTGGAAGGGAGTCATCATAGCTATCGACTTAGATAACAATGGCAATCAGGTTTCTCAATCAGCGATGCAACTAAAGAATTTAGGGTAGTTGCAGCTAGCAAGCCACCTCCCAGAGTGCCTTCTATTGTAATAAAAGGTACATTTTTTTGCATGAGTTGCCGCTTGGCTGCTGGAGCATGACTGAAGCCAATGGGCATCCCAATTACCAACGCAGGTTTGATCTTCAAATTATCAATGGCTTCACAGACAGACAATAATACACTAGGAGCGTAACCAACAACTAGTACGCAACCCTGAGAAATGCGCTGTAATTTTTCGCACCATTCCCGCTGCTGCCAAAAGGCATGTTCTGCTTCAATGGCGGTGGTGATGTGGGGGTTGTCAATCAATGTTTCCATCTGACATCCCAAGTGGGCGAGTCGCGTTTGATCGATTGCCGCAGCTACCGTCGGCACATCGACAACCACTTGGCATCCTGAGGAGAGTACTTCACGACTAGTAGATATCGCCTCACGACTCAATCTCACAAACGACACCAAGCTAACATCTCCACAGGCTAAAACTAGCTGGGAAATGAGATCTTGTTCAATTTCCGAACGGTTGGAGAGATCGGGAAGGAGGTGTTGTAAAGATTCTTGAAAAGCTTCCGGATGAGCGTGAACGTGGTTATCCAAACCACTCCACAGTTGTTCTAGTCCTCCAAGTCCCGTGTTGGTTTCGACTTCGAGTAACTTGAGTTGAGAAAGGACTTCAGCTTGTATGATTTGACAATTGCGATCGCGTCCTAACAAACCTTCTAATGCGGATGCCGTTTGCCGCAGTTGAGAAATTTGCTGCATCACAGCTCGATATTGTTGCTGTAGTTGTTCGATAAGACTCTCTGTTATGTCTACTTCTGGTTCAACTTCCAAGATTTTGCGGATGTGGTTAATTTGAAACCCTTGCTGTTTAAGAGCGACAATCCGTTGCAACCGGATGACATCCTTTTGTGTGTAGAGGCGGTAGTTGCTGGGCGATCGTTCTGGTTGTGGTAATAAGCCCAATTGATGGTAATGGCGAACCATTCGCGGGGTAATACAATCTCCGACTGCCTCGGTGAGTTCTTTAATGGTTAAGCTTTTGGTCATTTACTCATTCTCCCCAACTACAGCCTAATTCTTTGGCATTCTCCACAAGCTCCTTGAATCTTTAATCTATAGCAGTTTTCATATTAATGGCGTATGCGATCGCTCCTACCACTAACGTTTGTCAGCACGAGAGACAGGAGTATGATGCAGAAATTATCACCAGCGAGAGTTCCAGCACCAGGAAGCATTTTGCTCCGAGAAATAGAAGCGCGTGGCTGGACACAGAAATATTTAGCAGAAATCATGGGGCGTCCAGTTCAAACCATCGGCGTGGACGCCGCGTCTAGCGCTCACTAGGCGATCAGATTGCGGTGCTGCGTCATTGAGTTGACGGTACCATTAACCTGTTGCAAGCGACACAACCCCCGTTTTTGTGTCTGCGTATTTCTCTACTCAAGCATTTCCAGGTTTCGTACCGCGCCAGTATCCGCGCTAGTCGCCAACAGTGCATAAGCCTTGAGTGCCGCACTCACCCGACGCTGCCGGGGCAGATCCGGCTTCCAGGCATCTTTGCCCAACGCTTCCATTGCTACACGACGGTTGGCTAATTCCTCCGCCGATAGATCCACATTGATGCTACGATTGGGAATGTTGATCCCGATGCGATCGCCGTCCTTGACCAGAGCAATATTGCCGCCCGCCGCTGCCTCCGGAGAGGCATGACCAATCGAGAGGCCCGAAGTACCACCTGAGAAGCGACCATCGGTCAATAAGGCACAAACCTTATCCAGACCCTTGGATTTGATATAACTGGTCGGATAGAGCATTTCCTGCATACCAGGACCGCCACGTGGCCCTTCATAGCGAATGATCACCACATCACCCGGTTCCACTTCCGAGCAGAGAATTCCTTTGACAGCCGCATCCTGACTTTCATAAATGCGTGCCCGACCTTCAAAAACATGAATGCTTTCGTCTACGCCTGCCGTCTTCACAATACAACCGCGCTCAGCAAGGTTGCCGTATAGCACAGCAAGTCCGCCCTCGGTGCTGAAGGCGTTTTCGATGCTGCGGATACAGCCGTTTTGCCGATCCCGGTCAAGTGAGGGCCACCGGGTCGATTGACTGAAAGCTTGCTGAGTTGGGATACCCGCAGGACCAGCCTTGAAGAAGGTGTGGACGGCTTCGTCATCGGTACGCATGACATCCCAGTGATCGAGCGCTTCAGTGAGTGTCTTACTGTGGACCGTCGGCACGTCTGTGTGGAGCAGTCCGGCACGATCCAGCTCGCCGAGAATGCTGGGGATGCCGCCGGCACGGTGGACATCCTCGATATGATACGAATGTGTGTTAGGTGCCACCTTGCAGAGTTGTGGAACCGTGCGCGAGAGGCGGTCGATGTCGGTCAAGGTGAAATCAACATCAGCTTCATGGGCGGCGGCTAACAAGTGCAGAATGGTGTTGGTTGAACCGCCCATGGCGATGTCCAGCATCATGGCATTCTCGAACGCTTTGAAACTGGCCACAGAGCGTGGGAGTATCGATTCATCGTCCTGCTCGTAATAGCGCCGGGTAATACTGACAATGGTTCGTGCGGCGTTGAGGAACAGATCCTTGCGGTCGAAATGGGTTGCGAGCACAGTGCCGTTACCAGGCAAGGCAATGCCAATGGCTTCGGTGAGACAGTTCATGGAGTTTGCGGTGAACATGCCAGAGCAGGAGCCACAGGTTGGGCACGCGGAACGCTCATATTCCTCGGCAACCTCGTCGCTGATACTGTCGTCCGCAGCAACCACCATGGCGTCCACCAAGTCCAGTTTGTGCTCCGACAGCTTTGTCTTACCAGCTTCCATGGGACCGCCGGAGACGAATACTGTGGGAATGTTGAGACGTAGAGCTGCCATCAACATACCGGGGGTGATCTTGTCACAGTTGGAAATGCAGACCAGGGCATCGGCACAATGGGCGTTGACCATGTACTCGACCGAATCGGCGATGATCTCGCGCGAGGGCAGACTGTAGAGCATCCCGTCATGGCCCATGGCGATGCCATCGTCCACTGCGATGGTGTTGAATTCCTTGGCGACACCACCAGCAGCTTCAATCTCACGGCACACCAATTGGCCCAGATCCTTCAGGTGAACGTGGCCGGGTACGAATTGGGTAAAAGAGTTGGCGACCGCAATGATGGGCTTCTCGAAATCTGCTGTGTGCATTCCGGTGGCGCGCCAGAGCGCACGGGCACCCGCCATATTGCGTCCTTGGGTGGAGGTTTTGGATCGATAGGTCGGCATGGCGCATCCTATTTGTCTAAGGGTTCTTAATAGTCTAGACTTTAATAAAGTTTAAGGCGAAGACACTCATACCCTAAAATCATTGTTAAAAAGGCTATTATTTGCTCGTGCTTTCCGGATGGTGGTGGCATTTGAATAATATCTCCATCGTATAATTCATAACAGATATTTTCTGGCTGTCCTTCCAAAAACTCTAAAAATTCATCAAATGTAAATAGTTTTTCTAGAGATTGAATCATAATTTTCCTTTTCTGTGTTATCCTAATTTTCGCTTATCCTGAGATATAAATCGTTGGGGTGTGAGGTCAAATCCACCATTCGCCAACAGCATCCTTCAAGCGGTGGCAAATTCTGTAAAACCTCGCTTACTAGGATGATGGAAACCTAAAACTATATCACTTCGAGGTATTCCAGCAGAGAGCAAATCATCAACAATACACAAATTTGTTGCATCTTCTTCAACCCAAATCTTGCCGTTTTTGATGCAGAAATATATAATAATGTGCTGTATTTGCTTTTTGTTGTCCCAGCCAAAACGGAACCAAAGATATTGATCGCGTTTTTCGTCATGCTTTCACGCTTACGTTAAAAAAGATTATTTGTCAAGCAAATTAGTCAAGTGCAATTTGCATTACAGTCAAAAGTCATAAAAATGGCTTGACATTAACATTAATGTTAAGGTTTAACCTGAGAGAGCGTCCACTACTCTAACTCTCATGCTTCACCCACAGCGTCTTACCCTGTTTGCCAAAGAACATACAGATACTCTTGCAGCAATATCTTGTGGAATTTTGTTATTTGTCGGATGGTTTGCGTTGCATCTTGGCTTTTTGGGATGGGGGCTGCTGTTGCTACCTACAGCTTATGTCCTTGGTGGCTATGAAAGCGCCCGTGAGGGATTGACGACTTTATTTAAAGAGAAGGAACTTGATGTAGATTTGCTAATGATTGTGGCAGCGTTGGGTGCTGCTGGGTTGGGTTTGTGGCGAAGGGAGTATCATCTAATTGTTGATGGCGGAATCTTGATTCTGATTTTTGCGATTAGTGGGGTGTTGGAAGGCTACGCTATGGAGCGCACGGAACAGAGTATCCGTTCAATAATGAGTTTGACACAGGATACGGCAAGGGTTATGCGTGGCGAAGGCGAAGAAATAGTTCCCATTAGTCAGTTGAAGGTAGGGGATGAAATCATTGTCAAACCCGGAGAGTTAATTCCCACTGATGGAATTATTGTTTCTGGTTACAGCACACTGAATCAAGCGGCAATTACAGGTGAGTCTATACCTGTGGAGAAGACGGTGGGGGAAGAAGTTTTTGCGGGTACACTCAATGGTTATGGTGCGCTTCAACTCCTGCTGCATCAACCACCGGAAAGTAGTTTGATTCAACGAGTGATTCGCCTAGTAGAACAAGCAAAAAATTCTGCCCCTCCTTCCCAACAATTTATTGAGCAATTTGAACGCAAATATGCGCTCTTTGTTGTAGTAGGTGGGTTATTGATGGCGGTTTTACCACCATTTATTTGGGGTTGGAATTGGGAGACTACCATTTACCGTGCCCTTACTTTCTTGGTGGTGGCTTCTCCTTGTGCGCTGATGGCATCAATTATGCCAACGTTGCTGTCGGGAATTGCTAATGGTGCAAGACAGGGAATTTTGTTCAAAAATAGTGCTCAGTTAGAAATAATGGGCAAGGTACGGGCGATCGCATTTGACAAAACTGGTACTCTCACCACGGGACAATTACAGGTATGTCAAGTCATTCCTGATAGTGGATACTCGGAAGCTGATGTATTAAAGTTAGCTGTAGCAGTAGAATCACGCTCAGAACATCCGATTGGTTATGCAATTGTACGGGCAGCTAAGGATATAGACTGGGTTAAAGCGGTTGAAATCCAAGCTGTGCCAGGATGCGGGATTATGGGTATTTTACAGAAACCCACCCTCATCCCTTCAGCAAGTGTAGAGAAGTCAATCAACCAACAAGTGATTGTTGGTAATGCCACTTTTATACAGCAATATGTAACCATACCAGTTGAGTTGAAGGATTCTGCGTACTCTCTTGAGGAGGAGGGAAAAACGGTTGTATGGGTAGCACAGACTCTAGACACGGATACAAACTTGCTCTCTGTGTCTTCAAAGGTAGTGGGATTGATCGCCATTGCAGATATGGTGAGAACAGAAGCTGCAGATGCGATCGCCCGCTTGCGGAAACTGGGAGTTGAACAAATTGTGATGTTAACTGGCGATAATGAGCGAACTGCTCGCAATGTCGCCCAAGCGGTTGGTGTGGATCGGGTGTATGCAGAGCTTTTACCAGAAGGTAAACTTGATGTCATCCGGCGTCTTCAGCAAGAGTATCAAACTGTGGCAATGGTAGGGGATGGTATCAATGATGCCCCAGCTTTGGCTCGAGCATCTGTAGGTATTGCCATGGGAAAGACTGGTAGCGATGTCGCATTAGAAACAGCAGATATTGTACTCATGGCAGATCGTTTGGAGAAAATAGCAGTGGCGATGCGTCTGGGTAAAAGAGCGCAAAAGGTTGTCAAACAGAATATTGCCTTTGCTCTCTCGTTTATTATTTTGCTCTTATTGAGTAACTTTTTAGGAAGTATTAACTTACCAATTGGTGTGCTCGGACATGAAGGTTCGACGGTACTGGTAACCCTTAGTGGTTTAAGATTGCTGAAAAAATAAGTAGTTTGATGGATCTAGCTCGATTGTTAGCTAGTCTTTGCAGAAGTATCTGGATCGATTTCCCTTGGTTCTTAGGCGAATTGAGATTGTATTCCATGAGGATAAAAACCTGCTAAGGGGGCCATAAAAATAAATATCCAGCCGTCAAACTAGATCTCTGGTCGTAGTCGCGAAGTCTGCCGGACAGAATCTTCTGGTAGGCTCGCTTCGCGCGAAGCTCTATTGACGGTTGCAGACGCCGCCAAGACTTCGCGCTTGGGTTCGGACATACGGCTGGATATTTATTTACTGGTAAGTGCCTAATTAAGATTTACTTAGTTAAAAACTACAGGCTGAAAGGCTAACTTTGCTTTTGGATGATTTCTCAAACAGATCTGCATATCGCAGAATCCTACATGGGATTGTGGCTAGCATAACATTGCTGAAAATAGCCTCTAAGCGAGAATATTTTGGGCTGTGGGTTTCGCAGAAAAAGTTTTGTAGACTAAATTCGTAAAGATGCAGAGTTATGCTACATAATTGTTAATGTCATTTAAAAAAATATCCTGCAACACAAAAGACTATACTTCTGTAATTATAGGTATTGCTTCACCTCAATTTAGTGTATAAATTCCGCTATAACTATATAAACAGCTTACAGCTCATGCCAAAAAAAATGGCATGACCAAGAAGAAAGTGATGGTTGATGCTTTGACGGATTATCTGGGCTGTGCAGATGATGTGCCGTTAATACGTAAGATAATTGAACTAGAGGAGAGAATGGCGGCATTAGAAGCTGAAGTCAGAGGCAACTGAAAAGTAAGTAGTTACTGTTTTACTTTATTTATTTGTCTGTAAATAATTTAACCTTTTGCACCAAGAAACGCCGAGCCAAAAAAAATGCAGCAAAAAATCTTGATTTTGGCAGCACTTCCCGACAGATTACGCTTGGATAAAGAAATTAGAGAAATTGGGGAAGCTATAAAACGAGCAGCAAAACGGGATCTGTTTGAGATTCAGATTAGAACTGCTGTACGCTCTCAGGATATTCGCAGGGCAATTGCAGAAGAACGTCCCCAAATTGTCCACTTTTGTGGACACGGCATGGCTGACGGTTGTTTGGTATTGGAGGACGATCAAGGGAAACACAAACCTGTATCACAAGAAGGCTTGGCAGCACTATTTAAGTTAAACGTTGAATATGTGAACTGCGTACTACTCAATGCCTGCCATTCAGCCAACTCAGCTGAGGCAATTAGCCAACACATTAATTACGTGATTGGTATGAATCTGCCGATTACGGATGAAGCGGCGATTGCATTTGCTCAAGGATTTTATGATGGGCTTGGATATAAAACTTCAGATAATCAAGATGTGTTTCAAAGAGCCTTTGATGAAGGTATAGTTGCCATTCAACTAGAAAACCTTTCACAGGAGTCAATACCAATCCTTAAAAAGAAACTTCTAGACCAAAATGAGCAAACTAAGTAGAACGAGGTGAAAAAACCAAAGTATGTAAAGATAAGTAAATACGTATAA
>JAQYWN010000355.1 GCA_029379265.1 Rhizonema sp. NSF051 | reverse complement strand
TTATATTTTTGTCAAAATAGAGGTATACTGTTAAGAATATGGGCTAACCCATTTCCCGAGAAACTGAGCGTAGAGGTTTTACAATCTCCGCTGCCTTTCAACCAGAAGGGATTCTAGTACCTTTTTTTAAAATTGCATGGATAAAAGATTAAGGGGTGATCGTTTAAGGCGTCGCCCTAAACGACGTGGAATTTTCTGTTTAGTTCATCCTGAAACCTTTCTGGAAAGTAGAAGCAGAAAGTTAAGACTGTTTGCCATCGAGGAAGGACAACTTAGTGCGAGGTCGAGACGCAAGGGGAGTGTACAAAAAGTACTAGTTAGTAATGGCGCTCAAGTCCTTCCAGGAGAATGGTTAGAGCAATTCTGGTGTCCTGAGTGCAAGGTAACAGCCTGGTATTACGTTACCCAGAAAGAGCAGAACTTTGTTGCCTCCCCTGCCCTACCCTCACTATGGAAACAAGTCTCCGGAGTTGGTTGGCCAGGACATAACCCTACTGTGAGCCAGTACTCCCAAAGACACGCTCACGGCAATCGATTTTGATCAGGCTCTCGTTGAGAGCCATTTTTGTTTATACAAACTGGCTGAGGCAAGATGAAAAATATACTCACACCGTTTGAATATTTGATACGGACAATCAGGACTTGGAACAGACGAAGACAAAACTTCGCCGGAGATATCGAAGCACTTTACGAAAGCTACAGGGTTAATTTTTTGACCATAATCATAGTACTTTTCCTATGGTTTGTGGTTACAGACTTTAAGGTAGGACTGCAACCTTTACCGCGCCGCGAACTGACATCGACCCCATTGATCAGTACTGTATGGCTGTTGCTTATATCCCTTGTCTCGCTTAGCACTGTGTTTCGGCACCATCGCGTGAAGTTGCTGGCGTTTTGGTACTGGTTCCTTGCAAACATGATCATTATCTCAATATGCTACTCCATACACGCGATCGCTGGAGTTCTTGTTTCGGTTCTTCTCCCTTGTTATCGGTTCAGGTGGTTAAATGCAGTTTCAGATGACAAAGACCAGTTCGTTCGTGGACGCAAGCTTTTAAAGGCTGCACGAGCAGGATACGAGTATCGACAGGAAATTGACCCTACTACCGAAACCTTTCACCTTGGTGGACAGGATGTGCCGCTTACAAGAGCACTTACCCATTGTGTCACTGTAGGAACTACGGGAAGTGGCAAAAGCGTTACTCAAAATAAAATAATGGCAGATGTATTGCCGTTAGTAAAAGTGGGGACGAACCGTCGAGCAGTTGTCTACGATGCAAAACTTGATGTTGTTTCCACACTTTACGGGATTTGCGGGGACTGCCCCGACGATACTCATATCGTGCTATTGAATCCTAAAGATAAAAGAGCAGTGGCGATCGATATTGCAGCAGACATTATCTACCCTTCTGATATTGAGACGTTCACTAATATCCTGATGCCACCCCCTGCGCATAATGAGAAGGTAGATAAGTTCTTCAGAGACAATCCCTTGCAGTTATTGCGGGCGGCAGTGGAGTATCTTTACTATAATGCCCCTGGCGTGTGGGATTTAAGAGATATAGTCAACTTGTTCGAGAGCGAAGAAGTTTTCAAGGCAATCTTGGGAAGCGACCCTCGAACTCGATACGCATTAGGTCTGCTTGCTACTGATGGTACAAATGCTAACTTATTCAGTTCAGTAAGAACTGAGGTATATAAGTATAGAATATTAGCTGCAAGATGGGCACACGCGCCAAGAAAAATCAGCCTTAAGCAGTGGATGAATGAAGGGGGAACAATTCTGGTTCTAGGACGAGATTTTATTCAGACGGATACTGTTGGAACATCTATTGCCGTCCTGAATCGCTTTATTACGACCAGTCTTGCTCAGTTAATACTTAGTCAGCCAGACACCAACGAACCTTCTACCTTCCTGTTTTTTGATGAAATGCATACCATCAAACTTGAACTGGTAGATTTAGCAACCCAGGCACGTTCAAAAGGTTGCTGTATATTTGCAGCTTTTCAATCAATCCAGAGTCTGAATCGATTTTATGGTAGCGACGGGGTTGAAACTATTATGGGGCAGTTCAATTTAAGGAACATTCTTAAGTTGGGCGATACAGCAACAGCGGAATGGTGTTCCAAATTAATTGGGGACGCTCAAATAGTTCATGCAGACTCTAACTATGAAATAGTTGACGGTATTGGTGAAAAGAAAGGTTTTGGTCCCAAACTTCAAACTCAACGAGTTGTTTTAGACTCAGAGCTAACTAGTATCCCGGAAATTAACCGCAGGAAAAGAGTTGGTTTAACAGGCTACTACTTAGGCACTAACGTATATCGTCACATATACAAGTGGCGAGAGTTGAAAGAACTTTTCGTCAAAAAAGATGTTCGGTACAAGGATTTTGAACCAATTCCAAAGGAATGGGAGGAACTTGTACCTTGGACACCTTCCGACTGGAATAGGCTCGGAATTTCAAAAGTAATGCAGCATCTTCAATTCAAGCTGCAAGCTGAACAGCTTGAAGAACAACTCAAATCCGGCTCATATATTCCACGAAGCACTGGGGTATTCGAGAACACTCCTAATACAGAAGAAGACGACGATGAAATTGAGAATCTCGAAAGCCAAGAAAATCAAGGACAAAATTTGGTTACAAAGCCTGTTAATCCTAAATTAAAGTCACTGATGAACAAGCGATCGCCCAAAAAGTCTCCTACCCGCTCCAACATTTTCAAAAAGCGTCAACCACCAACTGGGCCCAGCCGGAGTTAGCACGATGCCAAAGGCAACGGCTGAAGCCGTATCGCCTCCATAAGATACAGAGGGTTTAGCTTGCTAAGCCCTCTTTTAATTGTTCAATCCATAAGTTACCCAAAAACTACCATGTCAATCAGCAACAATCTCGAAGAGACCTCATTTCAAGAAGAGCAAAGTACGGTTAATTCTGTAGTCGATAACGCTCAAGTGCGAAACCATTATTTGGATGACCATTTGAACGGGACAGATAAAGAGCGACTTCTTTATTTGAGAGCAGCGCTAGTGACTAATTCTGTGAAGAATGGATCGGTTCAGGATGTGATTACCGCCTTAACAATAATGCAAAGTGGCGCAGAGGAGTTTTCTATCAAGAGTCATCCGAATAAACATATAAAGAAATTAAGGGCGTTGCTTGTCCTTAGAGTACAGTACGGACTTCCTACTGATGATGTCGTTAAAGCAATCGAGGCGATCGCTAACTCTAAAACAGGATTTTTAGAAGAAGTGTACTGGTTTTTCGTTGGCTCTCCCAGGAAAAATCTGCTGGCAACACCCCTAAAGATGGCGGATTCGGTCGCACCAGTTATCATCACGTTGGCGATCGCTGTAGGAATGGTTGCGATCGCACTTCAAAGTTTTAAAGCTGGTTATGATGCTGGTCGGCATCCAAGTATGTATCCAGCTATACGGGATTACATGGATCGTCAAAGTGAATAGAGGTAAAGAAAAGGTCACGAGCCCCTGTATCTATACTCAGATCGCTTGAGAACCCCAATTTTTTGCCGCCTTATATCCCTACCATCAGCGAAGCAGGGTAGGGATATAAGGCACTTTCGTTAAACCCTTTTACCGGCCTAACTTTTCCCGTTATCTTTTTGGCGGAGCGATCACTTACTATACGCCTCTGCCAAAGTCCTATTCTCTCGTCATTTATTGAGAATAGGGCAGGGTGTGAAACCTTTGCTATTTCGATGGTTCCCGACTTAACGGGAAAAGTCAGTTTACCGGCGTCTCCCCTCCCGCGCTATCTCTTTAGGCTTTATGCAACAAAGCCCCACCGACTCGGATACGTTTCAATATGCCTGAAATGCAACCATCCTTGCTCAATTTTACTGAGGACCAGGTCCATTGCTTCAGTGTGACGGACAATTTCTGTTTAGAGGCCGATGCCGTTCTGTATCATGGGGACTGCCTAAAAGGATTGAAAGCCGTTCCTGATCACACCATAAAGCTCATCATTACGTCACCGCCATACAATATTGGCAAGGTATACGAAGATGCCACTGACTTGGATTCCTATTTTAAAACCCTATCACCGATTGTGGATGAATTGGTGCGCGTTTTATCCCCTCAAGGTTCACTCTGCTGGCAAGTAGGAAATTATGTTCATAAAGGTGAAATATTTCCTTTAGATATTCTGTATTATCCACTTTTTAAAAATCATGGATTAAACCTACGAAATCGTATTATATGGCATTTTGAACACGGATTACATGCTTCCAAGCGCTTTTCTGGTCGCTATGAAACAATATTGTGGTTTACGAAGACAGATCACTACACTTTTAATTTAGACCCGGTGCGTATACCGTCTAAATATCCTGGCAAGCGGCATTTCAAGGGAGAAAAATACGGTCAACCGAGTGGTAATCCTTTAGGAAAAAATCCCTCAGATATATGGCAAATAGTAATACGCGATTGGGAAACATGCTTATGGAATATTCCCAATGTAAAAGCTAATCATCCCGAAAAAACAATTCATCCTTGCCAATTTCCTATTGAATTAGTCGAACGGTGCGTATTGGCTCTGACCAATGAAGAAGATTGGGTATTAGATCCGTTTAGTGGCGTTGGAAGTTCCTTGCTGGCAGCGCTTATGAATGGGCGACGAGCAATGGGCTGTGAAAAAGAACAAGAGTACATACAAGTTGCAAGAGAGCGCATTAGAAATTTAAGTACAGGCACATTGCGCTATAGGACACTAGGTAAACCTGTGTATCAACCGACAGGCCGGGAGAAGGTTTCTCAAGTCCCAGAGGAGTGGCTCAACGCCAAAAATGGAATTAAAGCTTGATTATAGCTGCACGTTATTTCTTTAACAAACTCGACGGAATTCAAGAGTCCGCCTGTATGATGGGGTAGTTCATAATATTCGTCTTTTCTCGATTTCTGCTATCCTTAAAGAATAAGGTTGTATGACTAACAAGGTATGGTTGATAACAATAGTCAGCAACCCAGAATAATCTTAAAAGTGAAAGGAATAGACTAGTGTCTGCACCTATAATAGCAATATTTAACCAGAGCGGTGGTGTTGGTAAAACTACGGTAACACAGAATCTTGGGTATAATTTAGGACAATTAAAAAAGAAAGTTTTAGTAGTAGATGTCGATCCGCAAAGCTCTCTTACTGCGTTCATGGGCTTGGAGCCTATGGACTTAGAAAAAACGATTTATCAGGCTGTTGTTCATAAAGAAGAACCAAGTATTGTAAAGAATCTACACGGCATCGACCTTCTTCCATCTAATTTACAACTGTCAAAAGCAGAAATGGAGTTAGCTGGAGCTATCATGCGCGATTTGAGGCTTAAACAGGTTTTAGAAAAGCTGATTAATAATTATGATATTGTTCTGCTCGATTGCCCTCCAAGCTTGGGGATTTTGAGTGTAATGAGCTTGGTTGCCTCCACCCATGTAATTGTACCTATTCAAACCGAGTTTAAAGCTCTTAAGGGAACAGAGCTACTTATAAACACGATCATGGAAGTCATTAATGAGGCAAATCTCAATTTGAGTATTGCGGGTATTATTCCTACAATGCACGACGCAAGATTGTCCCAAGCCAGCAAAAGCTTGGAAGCAATCCAGCAACTTGAACAAATTGCCAAAATATTGCCAATTATCCCACGTGCGACTGACTTTGCTAACGCTTCTCAGAATAGGCAACCTTTAGCAGTTTACAATCCAAAGCATCCTGCTGTGAAAGTATTAGAGAAAATTGCCACTACCATTATGAAAGATGTTCTATGACAACAGAAAGCCCTGGCGTTCATCAGTTTGGCAGTATTGTAGGCCGTTTCGTCGATAACAAAACTTCAAAATTAAAGCAGTCAACTCTGCCTGTTGAGAAAATCGTTCTTCCAAAGTACCAACCCCGGAAACATTTTGATCCTAAAAAGTTAGAGGATCTCCAAAGCTCTATTCAACAGCATGGCATTTTAGAACCTCTCATTGTTCGACCTTTAGACAAGGAAAAGTATGAACTTGTAGCAGGGGAACGTCGCTTGCGAGCAGCAACAAACCTTGGTTTAGAAGAAATTCCAGTTACAATCCATAATCTAACTGACCAGCAGGCTTTACAGGTTGCATTAATTGAGAACCTGCAAAGGGAAGACCTGAATCCCATTGAAGAAACAAGAGGTATTCTAAAACTTTTGGGTATTGAATTAAATTTCCCTGAACAAGAGGTTAAGACTCTACTTTACCAAATGAAAAATCAAACAACTGACACTAATCAAAACGTTTTGACTAGCGTTGAAAATGTTGAAAAAGTCTTTTCCTCTATAGGAAAGATGACTTGGCATTCCTTCATGAATACGCGCCTTGTCTTACTCAATTTGCCTGACGAACTTGTTGAAGCTATTGAAAGAGGGGAGGTGGCTTACACAAAGGCACAGGCGATCGCCCAGATCAAGGACGAGGCTGAGCGAAAAGAACTACTGGAACAGGCGATCGCTCAAGATTTAAGCTTGAGTCAGATTCGAGAAAAAGTTAGTGAGTGGAAGAAGAGCAATAAACCACAAGGAGAGGGTAGGGGAGAGACGTATCCTCAAAGAGCCAAAGCTCTCTATGAGAAAATTAAGCAGCGGAAACTTTGGAAAAATAAGGAAAAGAAAGAAGAATTTGAGGCTCTGTTGATAAAGTTAGAAATTCTTTTGGAGGAGGATTAATGTAAATTATAAATAATTTTATTATAATTAAATATTTTTATATAATTCTGTGACATAGAAAGAAGAAGCAAGGAAGAGGCAGGGGGAAGGGGGAAGGGAGCAGGGGAGAAACCCCATCCATGAATGAAGGGGGTAGAAACCCAAATGTCTGTACATTCTAAAATCTTTTCCCCTTGCCCCTGTCCCCTGCTGCCCGCCTCTTCAGTCAAGCAGCCAAGGAAGATTCTTTTTCGGAGGTGATAGAGTTCGTGTTAATGAGCTTGATTAGGTAATTGGTTAAATAATCTCTATTACCGCTACGTGAGAGCATTTTCCCTTTTTCGTCAACCACTTGATTTGTCCAGACGGGATTAGTTTTCGACCAATCTACGTCCTTTATGTTCATTAGATAGTCTCTGACTTTTAAAGGATTGTCTTTACAGTTCTCGGCCAAGACCTTTCCGACATCTCCCAAGCTATCAATAAACACTCCGTGGGAGCAAATATAGCCTCTTCTAACGTCTGTCGGTGTCATGGTTCCATTGTAGACCTCCTGCCATTGTGGAATTATCTCCAAGAGAGTATTCCAGAAAGTTTTGCAGTACTGAGTATCGAACTCTTCATTTACCCCAGGCATCATTCTTTTGGTAGCATTATGGAGCCATCTGTAAACGAGTAATTTGGGGCTTTTCTTCGTGATGTTCGTCTTTTCTTTTTCTAAAAACTGATCGGAGAAAAGGGGTATATTATTGATAACATTGTGGATCGCCTGGGTGAGGGGGTCGGCATCATAGAACAGTGTAAGGTTTTTCGAGACTGGCTTTGCTGTATTATTTAGAACTTTGAACAATGTTTGGGCTTGAGGAAGATCGATATTCAAAAGAAAATCAACTGTTATTGACTCATCTTCAAACTTAGCAGCAAGCTCTTCGTTCTCTATGATTTCTCTAATCGCTTGAGATCTATGTTGTCCATCCAAGACACTATATTTAGACCGCAAATGGATTTTAAGAAGACCGTTTGAGGCATCATCCTTAAAGGGTGTGAACTTTACATCACCTTTTATAGAGACAACCAAAGGAGGAAGGTAGTAATCCTCATTATTTTCTATGTACTTGCGGATTTCAGCCGCATGTTTTGGGTCGAGTAGTCTCTGCGATCGCTTCTCAGGAGGGGTGTCTCCTTCCGCTGGTGTAAAACGTTGGGCTACAAAAGAAAAGGGAACCGCAGCACTATAGATTTCTAGCCCTTGCTTATTTCGCTTTATCGCCGAAATTTGATATATATTATTAGAAC
>JAQYWN010000354.1 GCA_029379265.1 Rhizonema sp. NSF051 | reverse complement strand
AGATGTGTATAAAGAGACAGTTACTAAAGTTTGCCCATGTTTACTCAAATATGGGTAATTAGATTTCTGTTTTCCGAGAGTCATGAATGAGCAACAAGCTACACAATGCCTATAATTTTACGGAGTCCCGTAGTAAATTCCTCTACCATTGGTACCAATGAAGACTAATCCAAATTGTTGCCTGCTAGCCTCCATCACATTTGGGTCATCTCCGATCGCCTGAGTGTGATCGCCAATACTTGTCCATGTTTCTCCATGATCTAATGACAGAAAGATTCCCTCGCCTCTACCCGCGACCTTACCATACAAATACAGCGCCCCTATTTTGCTTCCCATCGGTGGCTTGCCGATCGCAAATAAATAAGCTCTCTCCACCTTAGCAATCTTGGCAAACTTGACTCCACCATCTGTAGAGCGATAAAGCCCCTGCCAGTTGAGACTCACCCAAACTTCGTTGCTAGTTGCTGGAACTGTTTTGAGCATCGACCAACCTTCATTCGGCAATTCGGAGTTCACAATCCTAAAGGATACGCCCCGGTCGATACTACGGTAGACTTTGCCATCAGTATAATAGTAAAATGTGCTACCATCAACTTTATCTGCTGCCAGTGGTTGACCCCAGTACCACGGTCCTTTTGGTCCACTAGGCAATCCCGATACAGTACTCCATGAAGCTCCACCATCAGTTGTGCGAATAGGTTGCCCCTCACTGGTGATCACCACGAACAAATTTGGGTTAGTCGCCGACATAGCTACACGCAGTGGTATTGTGTTCTGCTTAAATGACAAAAACTTTGTCCAAGTCTGTCCGCCGTCTGTCGAAGTTGCTCCTGTGTAAGTGTTGTTCCATCGGTTACCGCCGACGCGTACCATTCGTGAAGGATTGCTTTCGCTGTAGGCAAAACTGTAGGTATCCTGAAACCGGGGACTGTTCAAGCCACCCAACTGGAATGACGGGTAAGTATCTAGTTCCTTGTTATGGTTAAACCCATCTACATCAGCCACACCACTTAACAACAGCGATCCACTAGGAGGTGAGACGAGGGAGAAGCTTACTAACTCCTCATGTCCTTTTTCGTAATTTAACCAGACAGGCTGCTGCTTGTTGATGTTGTCTGTTTGCCATGTTCCAAACCAGTCAGTTAACCAAACTCTACCAGGAATTTTTGGATCGAATTCAATCGCTGAGGTGGCTGAGCCAAAATACCAGTTCGGCCACCATGGTACTTGAGGCTTCAAGGTATGCCTTTCCTGCTGCCAAGTAGCGCCACCATTAGTAGATTGAAATACTCTACAATAATCTTCTTTTCGATTGTACTGATCGTAAACGGTCAAAACATGATTGGGGTTCAGTGGATCTACAGCAAGGGCATCGAATTGAGTTTTCGCGTTAGTTGGCGTAATATTGCTCCAAACCCCGTTTGCATATTTGCTAACTCCTAAGGTGTGTGTCACATACAAGACTCCGGTGCTAGCGATCGCCATTCGATTCACACCTTTTGGACTTCCTGCTATTTTGCTCCACGTAACACCCGCGTCAGTGGATTCATAGACTCCGTCACCGTAGGCATTGGCATAGACAACACCAGACACCTTTTTGTTAAACAAAATGCCTGCGATACCAATATTTACTTGAGGCTTTCCTGGAAATGACGTAACTTTAACCCATGTTTTCCCAGCATCTAAAGACTTCCACAGCCCATTCATCCGGGAACCAAAGAAAATCACCTTAGAATTAAATGGATCGACAACCAGTCTTTCCCCCACCCACCGTTGAGTCTCGTTGCCCCCCATCGGCAAGTCTATCTTCAGCTTAGTCCAGGTTTTGCCGCGATCACAAGACTTAAAAATTGTCCCCAAGCCTGCCTTCTCTAGATATTTGCCAGCTGCAATATAGACAATATTGGGGTTGTTCGGGTCGAGGGCGAGTGCTTCCCCCCCATAATAGTTGCTCTGTTGCAACCCAAAGTGGTCAGTTAGGGGAATCCATTTGCCAATCAGTCTTAATGGAAATGCGAATCCAACATTCAATGTCCTCCGATTGGCGAAAGTGTTCATCAAAGTAAAAATCTTCTACACTACCGTGAAGATTATCTTGGAATTTAATTGCTTCAAACACTTCAGAGCGAACCACCGGAGCCGAACCATTGCCAACTGGATTGCGGCAAAGTAAATAAGGTGCAGTGATTCCTTTGAGCTTAGGCATCTGATAAGTACCTAAGGGTTTTCCAACTTCGTTGATAAAAGCAGAGCGGCTAAAGCTAACACCAACGGTAGGTGAATTCTCTAGGTGAGCAATCTGTTTTTCTAGCTTTTCTGGCAACCAAAGGTCATCTCCATCTAAAAAAGCTAAATATTCTCCTTGGGCATGGCGTATACCTGTATTCCTAGCTCCTGCTAACCCTCGGTTTTCCTGGTGAATAATTTTAATTCTAGGATCTGTGAATTGCTGACAAATCTTTATACTCTTATCTGGAGTTGCATCATCGATAATGAGAATCTCAAAATTTTTATAAGTTTGCTCGAGAACTGATTGCAGCGTACTAGCTATATAATTCTCGACTCCGTATACAGGAATAATTACAGAAACTTTTTTCATAGATGAAAGCTGACTACTTTGTTTGAGTCAAGATCTCAGGTTGTACGATTAGTAACGTAATCTCTAATACAGTCATAAAAATACTCCCTACTGGCTATGATCGCTTTAGTCGCTGATACCATCCAAACGGAGTGTGAGAATTATCCACCTGGCTATCCACCTGGTTATTGGCTCGACTTTAACTGCTAACGACTCTGATCAACTGTTTGTAAGAGAAAGTCACGGAGTTGCTTGCCAATAGCCTCAGGTGAAAAGCAGTTAGAAGCCCGATAGCGAGCAAGTTTACCCAACTCGTCCCCCCAAGTGGAATCATCCAAAACGCGACAGAGCGCCAAAGCTAGTGCCGTTGCGTCACCACGTGGCACGACTAGCCCTCCTGAAGCCTCGCCCTCCTCAAGAATGTCGGGCACGCCAGGAGCATCAGCTGCTACCACAGGCAAACCACAAGCCATTGCCTCAACTGGCGCGACTGGAAAGCCCTCTTGTCGGGATGGGAGGGTATAAACGTTAGCAGCACAGAGGTATTGCTGAATCCTGGTGCGATCGCTCACAAATTCGTTTACCCAATTTACCCCCCGCAGTTGCAGAGCTTCTATACGTTGGCGCAGTTTTTTCGCATCGCTGCCCGTTCCTACTAACAGCAACTGTAACTTTGTCTCAGGACGTTGAGAGCAAATTTGATTCCACGCATCCAATAGGACATCCAATCCCTTGCGCTCTATCTCGACACGCCCGTGCCATACTACCACCTTAGCATCAAGCGGGATACCAAGTGCTGCCCGTGCCTCTTCGCGGTTGATTCCACCCCATGTTGCCACATTTAATGGGTTGAAAATACGAGCTATCCTGGCAGGCGATACACCATACGAGGCATTTACTCTTTGAATCTCGGTTTTCGTAGGAATAATTAAGCCGGAACATCTCCTGATTGCCTGTAGACGTAGAGGATATTCAAGAAAGCTTTGCTGCTTGTCACCTCCTTGGAAGGTAGCAAACACTGGTAGACGCATCAATTGCCCTAAAAGCACGCAAGCGTCGAAGCGGGCATATTCATACTCCTGACACAAAATCGCATTGCAACCCTCACGCCGTAGTTCGCGAGCAAGCAAGCTCAAAGGCGTAGATAGGTAAGAGCCTAAATTCTTGACTACATCCTTGAATGTGACTAATAGGGAAGGGCGAGTATTTTGAGTGGCGTAGACATCGCTGAATTTCCCGTTCTCGCTTACCCCAGAAACGTTAAGAGCTTGGCGTCGAACACCACGGTAAGTGCGGTAGATTTTTGTAGTTGGAAGCAGAGATATTATAGCACCTGTCGGCTTATGTGTAAAGCGTGATGGTGCAGTAACATTTGCTGAAAAGCAAAATAGCACTGTCCGCACACCAACTAGCTGTAGAGCATTGATGTAACCAAACATCCAGCTACCCATAAACTCGTTACAGAAAGCCTTGAATGATACTCCGATGCTGTCTAAAAAGTCTTCGATCAGATCGCCATAAGGTAGTAAAGCAACTGTCAGCTTTGACAGAGTGTTCGCTTTTAGCAAGCGATCGCTGTTATCGCTCGCTGGTTGAGAACTGGGTATCAACAAGTCGGGTAAAGTACTGAGCGAACTTGTAATCTTTTTCATCGTTGGAGTAGAGGCTGACGATTTGCACGAATTTTGCTGAGGAACTGGAGAAGATTGTTAGTAATTTCAGGTGAGAATAATCTTAACAATAGAAACTTGAGTACTAACTTTTGAAATCTTCTGTTTAGTAAAGTCTGGGGCTGTAAACGAATTGCCATCCACAAGTGCTGCTTAGCCTGTTTGACTCCACTCATATCAGTGCTGTGCTTCAGATATAAATCTGCACAATATTTGTGAAAACTTGTCAAGCTTTGATTTTTCAAATATTGAAGTTCTGGTGGAGCCGAGCGATATGCCTTTTCCAGCGTTATAAGACTTGCTTCCTTCATCACCTCGACTTTAGAGGACATTGCTCCTGTAGAGCGACGATAGTAAATTTGGTGCTTGGGAACGACAACAAAATGCCAATGAAGCGCTAGCCGCAACCAATAGTCCCAATCTGCACAAGATTCAACTGCCGGATCGAACTCTCCTGTTAAGTTGATCGCTTGCTTGCGAATTAAAGTATTTGAGCCGTTATAAATAAAATCACCAACTAACAGGTTGGCATAAACGTTACCTTCAAAGAATGCAGGCTCACCTGGGGATAAAGATGCTCCCCGAGCATCCATAAAAGAAGTCCAGCTATAAGCAACTCCTGCATTTGGATGCTGTTGCAAGGCTGTCAGTTGTAGTTCCAACTTATCAGATGTCCATAAATCATCGGCATCGAGAAAGGCAACAAATTCTCCAATGGCATGAGAGATCCCACGATTGCGAGCCACACAAACTCCACCATTTTCATAAGAGAAAATTTTCAGGCGTTTATCTGCAACACTATGAAGTAATTCTAGAGTGCGATCGCTTGAACCATCGTTAATCACAATCATCTCAAAATTAGAGAAGGTTTGTTGCTGAACTGATGCGATCGTTTCTAAGATAGTGCGTTCAGCATTGTATGCTGGAATAATGACAGATATGGTTACCATTGCAGATTTTGCTCCTCAAAAATTTTAGTTGATGATTGATGATAGTTATGAGATTGCAGGTAATTTTAGTGATGAAATCTGTAGCAAAACCCACCTTTTGATAAACCATTTAATAAGATTATGAGTGTATTTTTCTAGCAATATTTTTGGATTTAAAGTGATTGCTTTCCACAATTTGTAACCACCACAGGTCAGATCACTAATATTAAGACTGTATTGCAAAAATTTTTCTGCACAATAGCGGTAAACCCAAGCCAAACTCTGATTTTTAAGATATTTAAGTTCTGAAGGAGTTGCTTGATATACCTTTTCAAACATTACAAGTTGTTGTTTTTCTATGCCATCAATTTTGGATGACATTCCTCCTGAAGATTGACGGTAGAGAATTTGGTGTTTGGGAACGACAACAAAAGATGAATGTGCTGCTAGTCGTATCCAATAATCCCAATCCGCACAATGAGGGAATGCAGAATCAAACTCTCCTGTTGACTCAATAGCCTGTTTAGAAATCAAAGGATTCGATCCGCTTGCCAGAAAATTATTGACTAACAACTGAGCATAAACATTACCTTCAAAGAATGTAGGCTCACCTGGGGATAAAGATGCTCCCCGATCATCCATAAAAGAAGTCCAGCTATAAGCAACTCCTGCATTTGGATGCTGTTGCAAGGCTGTCAGTTGTAGTTCCAACTTATCAGATGTCCATAAATCATCGGCATCGAGAAAGGCAACAAATTCTCCAATGGCATGAGAGATCCCACGATTGCGAGCCACACAAACTCCACCATTTTCATAAGAGAAAATTTTCAGGCGTTTATCTGCAACACTATGAAGTAATTCTAGAGTGCGATCGCTTGAACCATCGTTAATCACAATCATCTCAAAATTAGAGAAGGTTTGTTGCTGAACTGATGCGATCGTTTCTAAGATAGTGCGTTCAGCATTGTATGCTGGAATGATAACTGAAACTAAAGGAGCGTTGTGCATATGATATACCTTGACAAGATTAAAACTTAGGCACATGGTTTCAAAGAAGCATTAGATAAAGCACTGTCAAATTCTTTCAAAGTTACCAATACTCGCAATATTTTAATATTTGTTTTTCTAACATCAGTTAAATAAAATAAAGTACTTAAACCTATAAGATGATCGCCAATATTAGGATAGTTAGGATAGTTCAGTAAGGCACATTGTTCAAATGGTTCTAATCTTCCTAAAGCTTTATGCAGATGTTCTTTAAGATTTTCTGGTACTGAGTTAGTCATGTAGTTATCAATCGCTGTCGCATTTATCATTTTTGCACAAGTGAGAAAGATGAATTTTTACCCAAGACATATCTAATAGCCCAGATACTGAAAATAGACTGCGACATGACTTGACAAATTAATACTGATGCAGCTACGCCAAAGATTCCCCAATTCACAGCCACTAGTAAGGAAATTGCGAAGAGTACTGTATAAATCAAATTCCAGTAGAGAACGATTTGTGTTGCACCAACTGCCTTGAGTAGTAGGTAAGTCGCATTAGCAAGGGGAAGCGGTAGGGCTGAGAGACAGATAAGTATTAGGATCGGAACTGCCGTTACCCATTTTTGCCCAAAAATAATTGGCACATAGAATGGAGCTAAACTCGACTGTATCAAAATGAGTGGAACTAAGATTACGGCAGTTGATTTGAGACTACTAAAAAATTTATCTTTGAGCTGCTGGAAGTTTCCACGAACTGCACAAAGATGTGGGAATAAAGCCGAAGTAAATGCACCCATTACATTCTGACTGATTCCTAATCCAGCATTGAAGGCAAAATAGTATATTCCTAAAGCATCAATTCCCAAAAAACGTCCAATTATTAAGTAATCTATATTACCTCTTACTTTACCGAGTAACTCAACTCCTAGTAAATCTTTGCTATAATCAGTGATTTCTTGCCATCGATTAAGCTTGAATAACTTGGGAGCTCGCCACGGATGATTCATGTTATTGATTACAATCCATACTGGCGTCGTTAGAACTGTGGACAAGACTACAGCCCACATTCCTAGACCCAATAGCGCTAAACTTACAGTTAGAATATTGCTTAATATAGACTGGGTGACGTTACATAATGCCGTAATCTTTAGTCGGTTATCTCGTTGAATAAGTGCAGACTGAACCATGAAAAACGGCAGCATTAAGTAGACTAAAGCGAGAACGCAAATAGGCAGGATAACTTGGTTATCTTTATAAAACCAAGCAATTGGAAAAGCTGCAACACATTGAACAATAAAAAGTAAGCTACATAAAATCCAATTTAACCAATATGATGTGTCGCAAATTACTTTTAAATCCTGTTCATCTGCCTGAATAATCTTAGCTCCAATGCCATATCGGAGGGTAAAAACAGTTGTAAATTCATATGTAGTCAAAACGACTGATACCAGTCCGTAATCGTGGGGGCTAAACATGCGAGCTAAAGTAAACGTTGTCCCTAAACGGAAGATTCGATTTGCAAACTCTGCCCCCCCTAGCCAACCAACATTACGAATAAATTGACCAGATAATTTCTGCTTCAGCTTATTGATCATCATTACCAATATAATTAGATTTTTTCGGTAATTCACTCTCTAAATAGATGTTGCAACCCTTGTGCCTGCTAAGAGAGATATGAGTCTGATCTTCTCTTTTAAATGCCATTCCCAGTATTACCAAACCCGGCCAATATAGGTAAGATAAAATTTCTAGATTTTCACCAAATGTATATAA
>JAQYWN010000353.1 GCA_029379265.1 Rhizonema sp. NSF051 | reverse complement strand
ATTAATATCTGATGATTCTTTATATCATCTTGAGTTATGGACCATCTGACTTTATCTTTTTTGAGACTATTAAAACTTTCTCCATCAGTTGCCAAAACTTGAATACTAACCTTGGGATTACTGGTAAATAAGTAAGAAAATTTACTTTCGCCGCGTAAATTTCCTTCGTCATCTAAAACCATGTTGTTCAAGGTGTCTTGTGGCACTCTTTTCACCAGTTTGCCCAAACGTTCCAGTATAATGCGATCAACAATTTGCTCTCGCAACAGATAATCTTCCGCTTGTCGCTGGAAGTATGTTGGAAAGGGAATTGTCCAATCGGGAGGTTCAGGATATTCAGGCGGTGTCGGTGGCGGATTTTTGGCGATGATTTCTGCTTGTTGACAAGAAATTTCTCGCAGTTTCGCCAATGGTTCACCCCAAAATGTCATAATCTCACTGTGACAACCCTTGACTTGACTTTCCAGCAAAGAAAGATCGTAAGTCTTCGGCCTTTTGACTCGTTGCAGAAAATCAGATTGTTGAGTTTTGAGTAAGCTAATCCAATCCATGTGCATTCCTGCGGCACAGTGTTGTATACCTACGTTAGGCTATACCAATGCAATTGCTCAAGTCGAGCGAGTTAAGTTACTCGGAAATTCAGCAATCCCAGCAGTTAAGGTAACACACCCATCCGTATTCAGAAACACCAAATTGAACCTGTTCACCAAACATCGTCAAAAATGACGCGCTCAGGTTTACATTGAGAACAATTCGGCGATCGCAATATATTCTAACGAACCTAGAGGAGAAGATACTGTTTCTCAGAAAGCAATTTTGTTAAAAAAAAGTATTTCTCATCACCTTCTTCCCCAAAGATTACTGATGTTCACGCTCAAGGTATTGGGGAAACCCGTGAATTTACAGCAGTTCTCTTTTGTCGGAGGTGTACCTAGTCATGAAGGCTTGGGCAAAACCCTGATCTAAGTAGACTTCAATTCAAACTCATCAAACTTCACCACTTCTGCGTCTGGTTTATGTAGATCAAAACGGTAGCTGTTTATTTTACCAGTAGCAGTGTCAAAGATGCTGAAAACAGTGATATCATTACTGGCAATATATGGGAGCGGCTGACCATCTTCATCCAGCAATGGGGCTATTGTTGGCACTACTGGCTCTAGTCCATTAGGATCTCCAAGTGCAGTGTATTGTTCTTTATAGCCTGTCGGGACTTCTCGCTTGTTATCACCCCAAGCAGCACCATAAGAGTTACCAACATTAGATGTTTCCAAGAAGTGCATCCCCGATTGGCTGCGAAAGCGATTCCACAAATGTGAATGCCCATAAAAAACGAATTGCACATTAGCTGCCTCAAGAATGGGCACAACATCACGGATGATGTAGTCTGTGTCTATAGGGTACTCATAACGCACGGCATTAATATTGCCATTTTCATCTCGTTCCACGACCTGGACTGGATCGGTGTAGGCAGGTACAATGTTACCACCTAAAGTATGGGGTGGATGATGTAACATCACGACTTTGTACAATGCTAGTTTGAATTCAGGGCTGTTGAGTTCTTGTAGCAGCCAATTGTACTGCTTACTTCCTTTGGCGATCGGTTCATAAATATGCTGTCCGTAACCCCAATTCTCAGAGTTAGAGAAATCCGCTTTTCTTTCCCGGTATCTACCCTTAGCTTCTGCATCTAAATTAGGAGTGCGCCACATATTCGTTGCATACAGTACAACCAAACGCACATCTCCAAAACTAACTGCATAGTAAGTTTTTCCACCCTCTTTACTTTCCGGTAAAGTGAAAATCTCTTCATAGGTGTCGGTATTAAAGGAATTATCTTTCAGAGACTTTTCAACAGACAAATTGAGAGCGAGCCCCTTTGGGCTCGCACGAGGTATCGTATCATCAAATTCATCGTTTAAATTCCCACCACTAACCCGCCCCATCACCTCATGATTGCCAATACAAGTAAACATGGGCGCGTGTTGAATGATTTGTCCACCAGTGTAAATTATCTTGACTCCATTTTTATCCATTTCATAATGGGCATGACGTTGTAAACACTGAAAGAAAGCATTGCCATCACAATTGTCAAACCATTCACTGGCGCGATCGCTGATGTTCACCAAATCACCTGCAAACCAAACCGCATCGACTCGCCCCACTGTCTCTTCTACCTTCTGTAGATTTGCTGCTACCATCGGTTTGATTTGATGATCGGAAGTCAGCAGAATTTTCAACGGTGTGCCCGAAGTCGGTGCGGGTGCAAGGGTAAACACATTGCTACCAACACGAGCTCCATCTTCCCGCACACTCATGACACGATATTCAACCCGTGTTCCTGGAGTTAACCCAGTCACAACAGCCTCATGTCGCCAAATGTCACGCTTAATGGGTTGTTGATACACTTGCCCATCTTGGGTTTGGTTTCCCACTCGTGAGTTTTGATCTTCTCGTGTACGACTTAGTTTGTTTGTCGTTGCTACAGCAGTTTGAATGAGATTATCACCATAAGTGACGATATGTTTAGAACCTAGAAACTCCGTGAACCATACAACTCGTACTGAAGTGTCTGTTGGCAGTTGTAAAAATGGATCAGTTAGTAACTGAGGTGCGGTTGTCATAGTCATTTACTTTCTTAGGAAAGAACGACTACTAGCGTAAGACATTCAGGTTAAAGTTGAGTAGTTGAAACCAGATCCCCGATTTCGTAAAAGTTGTCAAGGATCTAAGTCTCAATGCTATTCATCCTCCACAGTAGTAAATATGCTACAATTGAAAGTTAAATAAAATTTTGCTATTATATATTTACCCTACGACTTACTCCCGTCTCAAGTTCCACTTGAAATAAGCACAAAAGCAATCTATTTAAACATACTACGGGCATAGTCAGAGCGGGATAAATCAAGTTTTATACTTGGATTTTGGGAAGTTGAAAAAATATATGACAGCGCCTCAACCAACAGTCTTTACAAACTCTCCTCTTTATGACCAAGATTTTTATCTGTGGATAGAGACAACAGCTAAACAATTAAAAGAAGGCAGGTTTTCTGAAGTTGATTTAGAAAATCTGATCGAAGAGATTGAATGCATGGGGAGAAGTGAAAAACAAGCGCTTGAGAGTAATTTAGTTGTTCTATTAATGCATTTATTAAAATATAAATACCAACAAGAAAAATGCTCTAATAGTTGGAAATGTTCTATCAGAGAGCATCGCCGTAGATTGACAAGAGCTTTTAAGGATAGTCCTAGTTTAAAACCATATTTTCAGGAAGTTTTGCCACAGTGTTATCAAGATGCCATAAAACAAGCCAGTGATGAAACTGGTTTATCGCTTGATACTTTTCCTGTAGACTCTCCGTTTAATGCAGATGAATGTTTAAATGAAGATTTCTTACCTAATTAATTAAGTTCTGATTTAGAAAGACTAAATTGATGCAATCTAAAGTTCACCAGTAGCGCGTTTGATGCTGTAGGCTAATGCACCTTGTATATTTTGATGATAAGGTAACCCCACGACATTAATTTGTTAAGAGCAACAACAAAAATTAGCCCTTAACGACATTACTCCCTTCCCGCTAGAAGAATACCGACATATAAAACCGCCCTGACGCTCGTTCCTCGCTACCGCTGACGCTAGAAGACTCGCTAACGCTAACGCTGCTCTAACACCAGTCGCCTACGGCGGGAAAACGCCTCATGCGCGGTGGTTCACCAAGACAAGGACAGTTTGCAGGAGAGTTTCCCTCCGTAAGAATCTGTCCGCGCCAAGAACGCAAAGTTTGAAGCCAAGAACATAGGTAACCTTACACCGGGAAGGGAGTAATGTGTTAACTATCACAAATTACGCGTTATTCAGCTGTCTATCAATCGGAGCGGCGGGATTCGAACCCACGACCTCCACTACCCCAAAGTGGCGCGCTACCAAGCTGCGCTACGCCCCGTCAATTTTTAAACTATAACACAAGCTTGAGAAATAAAAAAATAATTTTAAAAAACCTTTAGAGTTTGGGCAGCTTGTAGCAAACCCGGAACGCAGGAAGGATGCCATTTGCCTTCTGCACAACGTCCTTTTGTCAGAATCAAGCGTAGGCTGTAGGCTTGGGGATAGCCTTCTACCTCCAGCCACAATAAATCGCTTTCAGCTTCACAGGCAATTTTTTCCTCATCCATCAATTCAGTTGCAAGTTGTTTCATGGTGTCGGCTAGCTGTACCAGAAGCCGACAAAAATCATTCAACTCTGCTTCAGTTAACTCAATAGCCCAATCATCTGTACCCAACAAACCTTTAAATTCAGATGCCGTGGGATTCCAGCCGATACGCCAATCAGATCCACTTTTAACGAGACGTTCCATAAACAGGTATTAAAGGGGCGTAGAGGCGGGTTTCATCGCCAGAATATTTTAGAAACACAATATCTTATAAAACCCGCCCTTACAAAAGGGGCGTAGGGGCGGGTTTTATCGAAAGAACATCAAAGCCACCACAATATCTTGTAAAACCCGCCCCTACTCATTTTAATTTTTGGGCGTCTCCGGGTTTAGGTAATTGAGGACGGGTGAAATTATCCTCAGGCAATTGGGATGAGGGATTGGGAGTAGAGGCTGGAGTATTTTGATTAGGATTAAAAACGTTGACTAATGCTTGCACCAAAGCATCACGCTGACGACGATTGAGACGTCCAATAGCGGAGCGATCGCTATCTATAGGATTTTGCCTCAAGATGTCGTTGCCAGGATAGCTAGAGTCATAAATAATTTCGTTTGCACCCAAGTAATCAGCTAAAGTCAGCTTCCAATCTAGTCGATAATTTGTTGCCCGTCCCTTGAGATATACGTGATATCGAATCAAGCGATTTATTAAGGTGTTATTTTCCGAAACTTTCCCGGTTTCTTTGCTGATATACTTATTTTCCCGTGGCAAGTCTGGCAACTGTTGATAAACACGTTGCGCTGCTTCACTACTACTTGCTTGAGCCATAGCAGGTTGGGAACTAAGAAAGCTTGTCTGAAAGAATTCACCAATTCCCGAACCCAAGACAATCACACTCACTACCATAAAGACGGTGAGTGCGTGCCACGGTTTGAAAAATGGTTGAATGAACTTGAAAATTTTGCTCATTCTACTTTGGAGTTGCCGTCACTTTACACTTCGCCGATGATTTCTGGTTGAGTTAATTCGTCGGACATCTCAATGATTGCCCTCAGTACTGGCTTCATCATGATATCATCTGCATTATCAAAGTCTTCATAACGACGACGCTTAGCACGATTTGCCACCTGAACTGTGATGCGGTAGCGATTTGAGGCTGCACTAATGAGATCCTCTGAACGGTGCATAATCTGAGATTGAGTCGTCTCGAATGTAGAACGCTTAAGCATAGTTACTGGTCTTTGGTGTCATTCCCCAGTTTAGCGTACAGATCGCCGACTTCTCTAAGAAGTCGGCGATCTTCACCGTCTTATTTACACCGCTAGCCAGCGCAACCTCTCTGTTGATAGAAGCTGAGCGCCTTTTTTCACTATATAAATATCTTGTCACATTATGTCAATAAAGTAACATAACCTCATGTCTGACCTTGTTGAAACTGCTGTCAAAGCTGGTAACTTCCAAACACTGGTAAAGGTTATTGAAGTCACCGCTCTTTTCGACCTGCTCAAAAGTCCTGGCCCATTCACAGTTTTTGCACCCACTGATGACGCTTTTGCCGAGCTTCCAGAAGGAACTTTAGATTCGCTGTTACAAAACATTCCCAAGCTGAAGAGAATTGTGACTTATCATGTTGCTTTTGGGGATGTTCGATCTGATGATTTATTGCAAATTGAAGAAGCGGAGACAGTTGAGGGATCAGTTCTGGCGATTGAGTCTGCTGACGGCAAAGTTAAGGTGAATGACGCCAATGTCCTGAAAACTGATATTTTGACTGACAATGGCGTAATCCACGTTATTGACAAAGTATTGATTCCTGCATTAGTTGCTAGCGAGTAAATTTTAATTAATTGTTGATTGTTAATAGTTCTATCAACAATCAACAATCAACTAACCTAAAATGCAACCAGTACGTGGGGCAAGACTGATCGTAAGCTGTTTAGTTTCTTCTCCATTCCACTCAATCTCAGCAGAACCATATAAAAGTTTGTTTGGTGTGCTTTGCAAATTAAGCGAATCTACATAACCTTGTGTTGCCGCAGTACCGACATTAACGGCAACAACCACTTCCTCTGTTCCCAAAATTCTGGCAAAGATGTAAAGCCCTGCTTGAGCGTAGAGAACTCGGTATTCACCAGTACGCAAGCATGGGTAAGAGTGACGTAGTGCGACTAGTTGGCGGTGAGTATCGAGAATTTCCCGATCCCAATTCGCTTCTAATGGAAAACCGCGACGAGAGTCTGGATCTATAGCACCGGGTAAACCGACTTCATCACCGTAGTAGATGCTGGGAGCACCAGGAAAGGTAAGTAGCAGTAAAGTGGATAACTCAATACTAGCGCGATCGCCGCCGGCAATTGTCATTAACCTTGCTGTATCATGACTTGCAAGCAAATTTAGCTGAGTTAACTGTATTTCCCAAGGATAAAGTTGTAGCAGTTTTTGGATTTTTTGAGCGTACTCGGCAGCAAATAAAGGTGGATAAGGTTTGTAGTCGCGGCTTTGCACTTGATCGAGAACAACGCGATCGCCTGCGGCAAAAGCGATTGTTGGGCCGGCAAACAGATAATTCATCACCCCATCAAACTGAGTCCCATCCAACCACTCACGAGAATCTCCCCAGACTTCGCCAACAATATATGCCTCAGGATTGATGGCTTTGACTCGTTGGCGAAACTCCTGCCAAAAACCTGGGCTTCTAATCTCAAACGGTACATCCAACCGCCAACCATCAATGCCAAATTTAATCCAATATTCGGCAATTTCCATAATATATTCTCGCACTTCCGGGTTGTCGTGGTTGAATTCCGGCAGCGCTCGATTTCCTACCCAACCTTGATAGTTCGCAGGCAAATTACCATCGTAGGCAGAAAGAGGCCAATCTTGAATCTTAAACCAATCTACCCAAGGTGAATGGGGACCATTTTCCAAAACGTCATGGAAAAAGAAAAAGCCGCGACTGGAGTGGTTAAACACGCCATCAAGAACAACTTTAATATTCCGTTCATGCGCTGCGTCTAGCAACTCCTTAAAGGCTGGGTTGCCTCCCAACATAGGATCAACCTGATAATAATCGTGGGTATGGTAACGGTGATTACAGGCTGATTGAAAAATGGGTGTAAAGTAGATGGCGTTAATTCCCAGACTCTGTATGTAGTCTAACTCCTCGATAATGCCCCATAAATCTCCTCCCTTGTAACCTTGGAGTGTCGGCATAGCTTCCCAATCTTCCCAACGAGGAGTGTGTAAAAGCTGTTTGCGCGGTTGTTTACTTTTGGCAAAGCGATCTGGAAAGATTTGGTAGAAAACAGCGTCCTTAACCCAATCTGGTGTTTTTATCTGCATAAATAACCTCTATCCCTTCAAGGCAATGGTTGCAGATACCGGGTTGTTTGCAACTCACACTTCTGGTAGAAAATTTCATTTCGGGTTTCAGCGAGACTGCTTCAATTCCACCTACTTAAACGTGGGATGGAAGGATGGACGCCCTATGTGACACAGAAGAGCACATCTCGGCACCAATTTTTTCAACAGAGCGGGTTTTTTACTTATTCATCACCAATATTTATCTACCTATTACTAACCCTTATTCTAAAATAAGTACACGGTGCACAAAAATCAAGCGACCATTCACAATTGCTAGACAGTCTGTAACGCAAGCTTTTTTCATTTTTAATTCCAAAGTCCAATACTATTGCGTGTGGCGCGGAAATAAAGTTACCATCTCAAAAAGCTTGAAAGACTAGCTTTTAAGGTTTAATTCTGAGGAAGTGATATTTGCAACTTACTGTCTAACTTAAATTAATATTTGCTGAGGATCTCCTGAGGAGCTTTTATGAGAAATATCAGTTTACTTT
>JAQYWN010000352.1 GCA_029379265.1 Rhizonema sp. NSF051 | reverse complement strand
TAGTTGTATGACTTAATAGTGAATCATAAATCCAATTTATTTGTGATCTAGATCACGGTTAACCTGATACTTGGATCACTCTTCATCACAAACTTTACATTAGATAATTGATACTTGAATATGATTTGGTTTGTTCCCTATGAGAACTAGATACGCTATTCGTCAATTGGTAGAAAAAGCTCTTGATATCAAAAAATTAACTCCTGAAATAGAAAATGAAATCAACTCAGAACTGACCAATATGGGTTACATTTCTGACGTTGACTACGAAGCGTTAGAACTATTAATGGCTGAAATGGATGCTGGACGAATTCAGTTGGTTGCAAACTTAGGCTTGGGATAGTGATGGGCAATTGATAAGGCTTGTACTGACGCCCGCGTTTATTGAAGAAGTACGTCAAGTAGTTAAACTAAAAGTTAGGTAATAGTACTGTTATCCTGACTGTGCAATTGCTGTTAGGTTTATATGTTGCTCTATAATCAAGAGTAATCTCATTCATTTTTAGTTCTTAAATTCCATTGATGTCTGAAAGGTGAATGTCTAGCATTGCATTGGTTCTGCAGTTACTTGAAACCTAAACTTGCCTTCTATAAACAAAATAAATTTGAGATCCTATTTTGACTTTATAGTTTTCTGCAACTTATGCAATCAGAAGAGTGAAGACTCTCTGTCTGCCATGCTGAGACTTTTTGTATTAATTAGCACAATCTGTGCTAATTATGTAAATATTTAGCCCAGAGTGCTTCGCTTGCTACTTTGAAGCAATTTCTACAAATTTTCATAGATTTAAGGGTTCATCCCAACCCCCCCGCTCTCACCGAAAGAGCGTGGACTTATGTCAGCGTGCCAAGAAGAATTTTTCATTCCGCGCTTGCGGCACGAGCAGAAATTTTCTTACTCCTGGCATTTAGGTTGAGATGTTATACAATAAATCAATAACTGTTAAGCAACTGCTTGACAGAATTTCTGTTGTCGTAAATCAAAAACAAAAGAGCAAAGATCCGTGTCAGTCGAAACCATTGAGAAGCTTTCAACAACCCGCAAGCTAGCGCCTCAGTATCGCGTTTTGCTCCATAACGACACATACAACTCTATGGAGCATGTGGTTGAGGTTCTATTGACTACTGTACCGAGTCTCAGTCAGCCTCAAGCTGTTAGCATTATGATGGAAGCACATACTAACGGGTTAGCCTTGGTTATTGTTTGTGCTCTGGAACACGCTGAGTTTTATTGTGAAACTTTGAACAATCATGGTTTAACCAGCACAATTGAACCAGATGAATAAGCTGATGGGTACTAATGGCTAATTGCTAGCTTGCTAATCGCTTTACTACGATAGCAAGCTAGCTATGAGCAAGCCTTATGAAAACAAACCTCAGCCGTCTAGCCAATAGCTCTGCCCCAATTAGGCTGAGCTTCTTTTTGCTTAATTTACTGTTACTGTGGTTACCCCTAGCTATACCAATATACTTACTACAGAAAGATGCCAATCAAGTTACTATTTTAACAATTCCACTTCTGTATGCAGAGTTTATTCTCTTACTTAAGCTTTGGGGCAAGTATGTTTATCAGCAACCTCAGATACTTCAGCATTACGGGTTAGAACTAACATCGCACAACCGTGTGGATCTGCTGCGTGGTTTAGCTCTTGCGTTAACTATCGTTTTGATGCTATTTGGAGTTGAGGGATTGTTGGGTTACTTGGTATGGCAACAACCTAAAGTTTTTTTATTGAGAGTGATTTTAGAGGGATTAGTTGTCAGTTTAGGCTACGGATTTGCTGAAGAATTGTTGTTTCGTGGCTGGTTGCTTGATGAGTTACAGCGAGATTACAGCCCGACTAAGGCACTTTGGCTAAATGCCTTTTTGTTTGCTGCATTACACTTTATTAAGCCAATGGAAGCCATCGTTCACACACTACCTCAATTTCCAGCGTTAGTACTGCTGGGGTTAACACTAGTATGGGGTAAGCGTTGGCGTAGAAATCGTCTCGGCTTACCAATTGGGCTGCATGGTGGTTTAGTGTGCGGGAATTACATTATTAATGTTGGAGAATTAATTAAATACTCTGGGCGGGTTCCTGAGTGGGTTACTGGTGTAAATAAAAACCCCTTAGCTGGAGTGATGGGGTTAGTGTTTTTGGGTTTGCTGGCTTTGTGGATGAAGCGGCGTAAACGTACTGACACCGTAATTAATGATCAGCAATACAAATGAGCCTTTTGACAAATGACGACTGACGGGCACATCCCATTCTTGAAAGTGATGGGATGTGCTCAATCAGCCATATTCGGTCAAGTCATAATACAAGAGTATAAATTTAAACATTTACTGTTGAACTTGCTTAGACGCGCAACAACGCCTGTTCATCAGATATTGCCTCCTTTACCTCATATGGTTTTTCTATGCCTAGTGCTAAATGTTCAGCTAGCTGACTTTCAATTTGATCGCGTACAATTTGACGATACTCAAGAAAATGCTCATTGTGAGCGCAGGTAGAGAGGTAGCGATCAGCAACTTTTGGATTATGCTTGATAATACTGAACAAGTGATGCCAAAACTTCCACCTCGTTTCCCGTTTGATTCCTTGTCGCCAAATAACAATCAACAGCGCTTTAATCATGATCCAATCTGGCATTTTAAATGGGGCAGTCCAACTCGCGTTACCCATCATTAGGAAACAGCGGTAAGTACGATCCAAATACTGTATTGGATCATATAAAAAACAGAATGCATTAATGTATTCTCTGCCAATATCTTCTAAAGGACGGGTAGGGAGGAAGTTCATCAAACTCATCTGGCTACCTTGTTGATCTGATCGCAGTCGTCCTTCTTTTTTCAGCCGATGCCAAAGTGCTGTATTGGGTAGCGCTTGCAACATACCAAAGGTAGTAGAAGGAATTGCAGCAGCTTCGGCAAACCGACAAATGCGATCGCCTGCACCTGTTTTTTCTCCATCAAACCCAATAATAAACCCAGCCATTGGGCGCAACCCCGCTTTAATAATGGTTTGCACTGCCTCAGTCAGAGAATTGCGGGTATTTTGAAACTTAAGAGTCAGTTGCAAACTCTCCTCATCCGGTGTTTCAATTCCCAAAAACACTGCATTGAAACCCGATTCAACCATCAACTCCAACAATTCTGGATCTTGCGCTAAGTCAACTGAAGCTTCGGTATCAAACAGGAAAGGATAGCTATGTTCTGCCATCCAGACTTTTAACTCGCGAAGTAATAACTTGACATTTCGCTTATTGCCGATAAAATTATCATCTACCATGAAAATACCACGCCGCCAACCCAACTTGTAGAGGTAGTCTAATTCTGCCAAAAGTTGTGCTGGCGTTTTAGTCCGGACTTTGCGACCATAGAGAACAATAATGTCGCAAAATTCACACTGGAACGGACAACCTCGCGAAAACTGAATCGACATCATGTCGTAGGCATCAAATTCTAGTAAATCAAAGCGAGGTATCGGTGTGGTTGTGACATCAGGTTTTTCTACGGCACGCAAAATGCCAGAAGTTTCTCCGCGTTCAATTGCTTCCACAAACATGGGCAAAGTAATTTCCCCTTCATCCAGAATGAGAAAATCTGCCCCAACTTCTTGAACTTCATGAGGTACGGAGGTAGGATAAGGGCCACCAACCGCAACTAACTTACCACGTCTTTTCGCTAACTGGATTTGTTCAAGTAGATCTTGTTTCTGAACAATCATGGCAGAGAAAATCACCACATCTGCCCATACCCATTCTTCTTCAGTTACTGAACGTATGTTGCGATCAACGAGCTTAAATTCCCATTCTTGAGGCAAAATAGCTGCAACTGTCACTAACCCCAAAGGTGGTAATAAAACCTTGCGGTCAACTAATGCTAAAATTTTCTCAAACGACCAAAAGGTTTTGGGAAATACTGGGTATACTAACAGCACTCTCATGTAGCGCTAATCCTCAAAAATATAGGAGTTATACATTAGAGGAAGTCTTTTAAGTAAAAAAGATCCCCAAATGAATAAATTGCTAGTATAGCTCCCTTAGTATTAAAAATTACGAATTAAAAAGCTGGAAATTTAATAATTTTGTAACTTGGTTGAGTACGAGAAAGCCAAGTCACAAAACCATCTCACCCAACACTGTTCCCACCACACAAGCTCTATCTAAATCAACTCCACTTAAATTCGCACCTTCTAATTCAGCACACAACAAATTTGCACTCCTCAAATTTGCACCTGCAAGATTAGCCCCTCGTAAGTCGGCTTCCTCCAAATTTGCCTCACTCAATAACGCCCCTTGCAAATCTACACGACTTAAGTCTGCACCTTTAAGATTTGCTCCAGTCAGGTTGGCACCGCGCAAATCAGATCCGCGCAAATCAACACCTTGCAAGTTGACATTCATTAAATTAGCACCACTTAAGAAAGCACCAGCAAAAGAGACTTCACTAAGTCTGGCTCCCATTAAGTTAGCACCACGCAAATTGCAACCTCGTAAGTCAGAACCTGTCAAATCTGCTTGCATCAAGTTTGCTCCCATCAAGTTCGCCCTCAAGTCAGTGCGGACAAGATTTGCTCCCATCAAATTCGCGCCTTCTAAATGCCCACCATTTAATTTGGAACCAGTAAAATTTGTCCCGACAAGGTTAGCACCAGCAAAGTTAATGCTGCTTAAATCAACGTTTGAGAGATCCTCGTCTTCTAAATCTACTCCAGGAAGTTGTTTAATTTCACCCGATCTAATAGCTTCAATATTGATCATATAGCGATTAGCAATTAGCAAATTTATTTACCAGTAATATTTTCGCTATCAAACAGCCACATGCTATCGTTAACTTTAAGCGTCATCAAGGGTAGGTCGAGTCCCTGTTGCAAACCTAAGACTAACAAAGCAAGGGTATCTACCAGTTTAGGATCGAAACGGTGTGATTGTTGCTGTCTGCACTCAGACAATGCTTGAACAAAAATCTCTTCGCGAGTTAACTGAGACATTTTTTTCTGGTTGACTCGGTGCTGAAAGTCTGCGATTAAAGCCAAAATTCTTGATTCTAAAGGAATTTCGTCCCCAACTAACCCGGCAGGTTTCCCTGTGCCATCCCACCACTCAGTTTGGTGAGTAATGATCAGCGCGACTGCTCGCATCTGTGACATTTTGCGCAGCACTTGCATTCCTGAAATTAAGGGACAACTCAATAAAGTGTTAGGTGTATCTTCTTGGTAACGGGTGGAAGTTCCAGGAGTCAGAACACTTTCTACTCTTTGTAATGAATCGATTCGATGCAGCAAACCAGCAAGCCGCAGGCGCTTGATTTGCCATGCTGACAGATCTAAAAGCTGCCCCATCATTTCCGAGATTGCTACGACTTCCCCTGCTGCCATTGGGTTTTGAAGATCGGCTGCATCCATGATTTGCGCCATTCTTAAAAATGCCTGGATTTCGTTGGAGACTAAGTTACGATCCAGTACTTGATAGCGAGTCTGTGTGGGTACGGATAGATTTGTCTGCCCAGTTTGGAGATAATCAACAACACGGGAGACAATTCTACCCAAGTCGAATGGCGTAGTAAGAGTCAATTGAATTGCTTGTTTGTCGGCAATGAGTTTTTCTGCCAATTCTGGTTGATAGCGTTTGACGTGCGCGATCGCTAATTCTGCTGTTTCTTGCACCAACTCTGGCTCAAATGTCCACAGCCCATAAAATTTCCGCTCCTTATCTGATGCGGGTTGTCCATTCGAGTTATAATCCTCTGATGATAGCTCTTGACAAATAACCATTGCTGTGAATGTCGGCGACAGAATAATTAAGTCCCACTCCTGCGCCACTGGATCTGCTGGATCTAGTGCCACTAAGTTCACATTCTTGTGCTTGCTTGTGGGGTGCTCAGCAAAGCCAGTGTCAGGAGTAGCCATAATCACAACTTGACGTGATCTTTTCGCAATGTCTGCATACCGTTCAGCTTCTTGCAAATACCATTTGCCCTGTTGAAAGGCTGTAATCACTATTGGTGTACTATCGTCAGTCAAGATATGGTCTTCTAAAGCGTGGCATAAGGATACCAAGGTATTTTTATAGTAAACACCAAATTGAATTGGTTTATTACTATCGCGACGAGCTATTTCCAGTTGTTGGAGTATCGAGCCTTTTAACATGGGTTCGGGCGTAAGTAGTCAGGAATTAGGAATCAGTAGGGGCGGGTTTAATCCACTTTCACGTCTTCGCTTGTTTGAAGATCTTGACAAACCCGCCCGTACAGGAGTCAGGAGTTATTTTTCTCCCTCTCTCCCTCTCTTTTACGAGACGCTAGCTAAGAGTTTTTCTTTCTTCTCAATGGGGGAAGACAGTGCTTCTTCTAAGTCAGCACAACCGAGTCTTTCTTCTAATATTTTCATGACTTCGCGTCCAAAGTCATTGGGGTTTCGTCGCCAAGCTTGCAAGCAAACTTCGCCAAAGAAGGAACCGAGGGGTTCGGGATTCCACAGTAGTTTTCTAGCATTCCACGGCATATGACTCATTGGATTGTACCCTGGTTTGACAATCCCTTCTTTGAAGGCATACTCTTCCAAATGGGTATGAGGTTGTAGTCCAATGAAAAAAATGGCAGGTTCAACTTTATCAGCGCCAAAAATTCTTTCTAGTTCTCGATGGTAGGCAATGGTTTGACGAATAGTTTCTGGGCGTTCGTCAATAACGTTAAAGGAGTAGTTGACGGAAACTAGAGCGTTGAAACCAGCAGTTTTCAAGTCTCGGCAGTTTTGCAAAACGGTTCGCAGATTGTAACCCATCCGCATTTTCCGCACAAGTTCTTGAGATCCACTGGTTATACCAATTTCAAAGTAGTTCATCCCTGTTTTCACCATCAACTCGCACAACTCGGGTGTGAGATTGTCGGCACGGATGTATGCTGCCCAGTGAGTATCTGTCATGCCAGAATCGACGATTTTCTGCAAGAGTTCGACAGCATCGTCAATAAATTTTCGGGCGGGGATAAATTGGGCGTCGGTAAACCAAAAGTTGCGAATACCGCGATCATATAGTTGGCGCATTTCGGCAACAACTTCATCAGCCGGGTTAATGCGTACTTGTTTGCCTTCGACAACCGTATAAACGCAATAACAGCAATTGTGGGGACAACCGCGTTTGGTTTGCACGCCAATGTAAAAGTCTCCGTCTTGCAAGTAATAATTAAACTCTGGCCAGATAGTTTCTATATAGTCGTAGTTACAAGCAGTTTTTTGTAATGGGGTGGGTTGTTCGTGAATCAGGCGATCGCGTGGTTCACTTCCCACCACATAACACCTTTCATCTCCCAAGTCTCTCCCACTCAAGAGTTTTTCCAGCAAAGTTTCGCCTTCACCGACTGAAATAATTGTCCCTTTGGGTAAGCTTTTCCCCAACTGTTCGTAAAACACGCTGACTGCACCACCGCCCACAACTAAACGGATATCTTGATGATACTTTTCGGCGCGTTTTAGCCCGCGTTTGATTAATCTCATGTTGCGCCACAGTTCTGTATAGTAGCTCAGGAGCATCCGCAAGCCACCAAATGCGCCGCGTAATTTTACAAAGGGATTTTTAGCGTAAAAAATTTCAAAGGAGTTTTGAAGAGGGTTGCCATTACGCCCGCCTACGGGAGCATAAATTTGGATATCTCGCCAAGAAAAGACAAGTAATGTTGGTTTAAATTCATCAATACAGCGATCCAAGGCTGATACATAATCTAAAGGTGGTACTGTCCCCAGATCGAAAATACGCTGTTCGATAGAGGAAAACAGCTTGTGAACGTGATCGCTAAGGTAGACAACCCCAATAGGAAAGATGGGGTTACACGGAAGGCGGACATAGAGAATTCGGTTTTCCATCAGGGGTACTTTAACTTACGTCTTACTGTTTTTTAAAGGGATGCGAGAGTAAAATCTGGCTTTAAAGGACATTTGTTTTGATTTATATACCTTTATTACAATCGTACTTGACGTTTAAGCCGATTTTTGATAAAAGATTGAGCGATTTATATCTATATATATCTATAAG
>JAQYWN010000033.1 GCA_029379265.1 Rhizonema sp. NSF051 | reverse complement strand
AATTACTACTATTGAAATAGCTTTGAACAAACATCAGACAGAAATGGTAATACGAGCAGATTTAAAAAAAGAAAAACAGATGAGAGAATTAAAGTCTAACTTTGTCTCAATGGTGAGTCATGAATTTCGCAATCCATTAACTACTATTGAAACTTATACTGATTTACTAGCAAGTTATGCTCATCAACTAAACGAAGCGAAAAAAAGCGAATATCTTTGTCATATTCAAAATGCTGTTAAACATATGACGGATTTGATGAGTGACGTTTTGCTTATTGGTAAAGCGGAAGTAAATCAATTGATTTTCAATCCCGCGCCTCTAGATGTGGAAAATTTTTGCAAAGATTTAGTAACGGAAGTACAATTTAGTGCAGGCAATCAGCACAAAGTCATTTTCACAACGCAAGGGCAGTCTCGCGAATTGGAAGATACTACCTGTCATTCGCGATCGCTAGCGATAAAAACTTTCCTCCCATGTCTAGATGAGAAACTACTGCGGCACATCCTGGGGAATTTGCTGGCAAATGCTGTTAAGTATTCACCTTTCGGTGGCACAGTTCGTTTTGATCTTTTCTTTGTAGAAGGGGAAGTGATGTTCCGCATCCAAGATGAAGGTATTGGTATTCCAGAATTCGATCAAGAAGATTTATTTAATTCTTTTCACAGAGGTAGCAATGTTGGCAATATACCAGGGCATGGTTTAGGACTGGCAATTGTTAAACAATACGTAGAGTTGCATGGCGGAGAAATTACCTTCGCCAGTAAAGTTGGAGTCGGAACAACGTTTATTGTGAGTTTGCCAGTAAAATAGCTATCAGCCGTCATGCCGTCAGCACAAGTCGAGATGACTTGTTTAGATGTACTGACGATTTACATAATTTGTTTGATTGCTGATAGCTGAATGCTTATCAAGAAACCTTTGCTATTGATTCACCGTTTACCGGAGTATAAAAATTACTCTTCTCCTCCTCCTCTGAGGTTCTTGCTAATTCTTCACCTGTAATCAATCTTGCCCGACGACTTCTAGTGAAATAGTGCCAGCCCCACTGAAGCATAACCAAAAGCTTATTATCAAATTCAATTAAGAAGTATATGTGAACCAACAGCCAGAACAGCCACGCTACAAAACCTGTAAACTTAATGAAACCTAAGTCTACCACCGCAGCATTTTGCCCGATGACTGCTAAACTACCTCTGTCTGCATAAGAAAATTGTGGTAATGTCTTACCGTTCATTCGCTGTTTAATCACGGAAGCAACGTATTGTCCTTGCTGCATTGCTACGGGTGCTACACCAGGAAGAGGTTTACCATTTTGATGAGCAAAATGTGCCAAGTCGCCAATCACAAAAATATTGGGATATCCCTTGACACTTAAGTCAGGTTCAACTATAACTCGTCCGGCGCGATCGCACTCAGCATTTGTACATTCTGCGATCGCCTTTCCCAACGACGAAGCTTTCACGCCTGCTGCCCATAATACTGTTTTGGCAGCAATCTTTGTCTCCTGTGAATCTTGTTTAACGGTGACAATGCCATCTTCTATGTTTGTGACAAGTGTGTTTGTCTTAATAGTCACACCCAATCGTTTTAAAGATGCTTCTGCTTCTTTTGACAACTGGGGCGCAAAAGGTGGCAGAATACGATCCAATCCTTCAAGAAGTAACACTTGCGTTTGGGATGTGTCAATGTTACGGAAGTCTTCTTTCATTGTATGATAGGCCAGTTCTGTGATCGCACCTGCTAATTCCACACCAGTAGGCCCACCACCAACAACGACAAAAGTTAACCAAGCACGACGTTTTTCTAAATCAGTTTCCTTTTCTGCTGCTTCAAACGCTATGATGATGCGGCGACGCATTTCTATCGCATCTTCCACAGTTTTTAAACCAGGCGCAGTTTTTTCCCAGTCGTCTTTACCAAAATAGGAATGCTTTGCACCTGTAGCAACGATTAAAGTATCGTAAGAGATTTCTTCTCCATCCATGAAGACGAGTTGTGCTTCTGGATCGATATTTTTCACATGCCCCAGCAGCACTTTTGTATTCTTTCTTTTACTAAGTACAGAGCGTAGGGGGGACGAGACATCAGCTGGCGAAAGTGTTCCTGTCGCAACCTGATAGAGCAGTGGTTGGAATAAATGAAAGTTGCGTTTATCTATAAGAGTAACCTGAATGTTATTGCTGCTCAGTGATTTTGCTGCGTAAAGTCCACCAAAACCACCGCCGACTATGACGACTTGGTGTGATGGCTGATTTGCAACTGCGTTTGTCATTTCTATTTATTTCCTTACACTGACCATTCTGTTACTATTCTTAACAAAATTTTACTTAAAGTGTTACAGTGGTTCCGCTGATTTATTCTGCCTTCATGATGCAGGATATCTATGAGCCTTGGTTTGTGACGAATTATTAAGAATAAATCCTATTCGTTCAAAACCGTCTAAAAAGAGCTTACTATGCGTATCACTCTACACCCAGACAAAAGTCATCTATCCAATTAGGTAAACTAGAGGGACTGTGCGTCGGCAAGAGATGAGCTTTATAAGGAACGTTTTTCTGTTGCTCCTTTATATGCTGATTTTTGCTATCCAATTTGGAAGTCACTGAAACTAGTGCTGTAGGTTGGCGTTTAGTGTCTGACTTGGAAGCAACTGCAACTGATGCAACAGGTTGGCTTTTGCCATGTTTACCATGAAATTTAGAACCAACTGCAATTGAGGCGTTAGGTTGAGGTTTATTTTCTGGTTTAGAAGCAACTGCAATTGCGGCGTAAGGTTGAGGTTTATTTTCTGGTTTAGAAGCAACTGCAATTGAGGCGTTAGGTTGAGGTTTATTTTCTGGTTTGGAGGCAACTGCAATTGAGGCGTTAGGTTGAGGTTTATTTTCTGGTTTGGAGGCAACTGCAATTGAGGCGTTAGGTTGAGGTTTGTTTTCCAGTTTAGAAGCAACTGTAGTTGCGGCGTTAGGTTGAGGTTTATTCTCTGGTTTGGAGGCAACTGCAATTGACGCCTCAGGTTGGCGAACGCAAAGTGTCTCTAGTGGAGACTCGCTCGAACCCTGACAGGCAACTTCCTGACAATCTGATTCTATTAAATGTAACTGCTCTTCAGGATTGAAGTTTAGACCTAAAGCCGCGACAATTTGATCGGGATCGTTATTTAAATCCAAGATGAAAGGAAAAATCTCATCAAGCTGAGGTTCCAAAACAGACATAGTCGCCAAAATAAAACCAGAGATTGGACGACGCTGCCCATCATAAGTTCCCCAAACTTGAACTTTTACAAGCCAGGAACGGTTTTTATAGTAGTGATTCACCCACTTCAGTTTTAAAGATTGGCGTAGCTGTTGGATATTCATCGAAGGTATCGCTTTAGTCAACAAGTTTACAGTCCCAAGGTATTAATACATTTAGCTTAAATCCGTGGTTATACGTATACCTCTAATGGCTTACGACTGATCACTACTTAGTATTATTCTTGGGAATGAAACCGATGATAAAGCATCTGAGTTACCCTTTTACCACCTCGCAAATGCTGTTCTACGACTAAAGCCACTTCATTAGGGCGAACACCACTATACCAAACCTTTTCTGGCAAAACCAGCACCATAGGACCATTGCCGCATTGTCCCAAACAACCGCTACCAGTCACCGTCACACCTGGAACTGGCGACGCTTCAAAAGCTTCTAACACCTTCAAAGCACCTTGCTTACGGCAAGTGCGATTTAAACATACGCGGACACAATTGGGAGAAACGGAGTCAGTCATTTGTTAATTGTTATGGACACTCCGACTACATAGTGTAACTAATTTAACGACAGTCCCTTCGATTTTAACCACTCATGGTTGAAGATGCGTGACTGGTAACGGGAACCGCTATCACATAAAATGGTGACAATAGTATGTCCTGATCCCATTTGGTTTGCTAAAGCAACAGCAGCAGCGACATTAATGCCAGTGGAACCACCCATAAATAAGCCATCTTTTTGTAGCAACTGGTAGACAACTTTTAGAGCGTCTCTGTCATCAATTTGAATAGCATCATCAGCTGGTGCGCCTTCCATATTTGCTGTGATGCGACTGTTGCCAATACCCTCGGTGATAGAAGTGCCCTCCGTGTGAATTTCGCCTGTTTTAATATAACTGTAAAGTCCGCTTCCCATCGGATCGGCGACAACACATTTAATAGCTGGATTCTTTTCTTTCAAGTACATTGCAGCACCTGCAAACGTACCACCAGTTCCGGTTGAAGCTACCCAAGCATCGACTTTACCGCCTGTCTGCGCCCAAATTTCCGCTCCTGTCGTTTCGTAGTGAGCGCGGCGATTTGCTAAATTGTCAAACTGGTTTGCCCAAATGGCGTTTTCCATTTCATGGGCTATTCTGCCAGATAGTTTGACATAATTGTTGGGGTCTTTGTAAGGCACAGCAGGAACGGGGCGAACTTCTGCACCTAATGCTCTTAAGGCATCCATCTTTTCTTGGGACTGGGTGTCAGGAATAATAATCAGACATTTATAGCCTTTGGCGTTGCAAATATGTGCCAGTCCAATACCCGTATTTCCCGCAGTTCCTTCTACGACTGTCCCACCCGGTTTAAGTAAGCCCTTTTTTTCTGCGTCTTCAATAATATAAAGTGCGGCACGATCTTTGACTGAACCACCTGGATTAAGAAATTCTGCCTTAGCGAGGATAACGCAGCCAGTTTCTTCACTAAAGCTGTTTAAGCGAATCAGGGGTGTATTGCCTACAGTACCAATAAATCCATTTTTAATATCCATTCTGAAGTGACCTTATTTATTTAAGATTCTTACTTATGACAAGTCAGGACATGATCCCAATCAGCTTTTTTGTTGTTCTGACGGTAGCGTATTCCATCGTGCAATTTTAATCCAAGAAGCATCAGGCGATCTGTCTGCACCTGTTGATAGCTTAAATCCGGCATTTGCAACACAATTGGAGATGAAAGCATAATCAAGTATCTTATATTTTTCTATTCATAATCTTGCACTAAGGTTGCTTGTATGGTGGGTACCACATTCTTGGTTTTCTTAAACCTTAATTTTTCCGGTAGGCACCAATACCGTTCGGAATCTCGAATTTATTGATTAAGGCAGGCAGGGGTGATCTGGGAGAGTAGAGGTGCAGTTCGGGTAAGAACTAATTCCCCACTAACTCTTTCCTCCCCAGATCACCCCTGCCTCGCCTGCTTGTCCATTGGTAATAAATAATTATTCTTACTTCCTATTACCTATTACCAGCCCTAACTATGTAACTAGCTTGAGTTAATTACTTGTTAGGTTGAGGAGTCATACGAAGGTATGGCTTAACTTCCTGATACCCTTTGGGAAATTTCTGCTTCAACACTTCTGGATCTTTAAGTGAGGGAACAATTACACAATCATCACCATCTTTCCAGTCAGCTGGTGTGGCTACGCTGTGATTGTCTGTCAATTGCAGCGAATCAATCACCCGCAGAATTTCATCAAAGTTGCGTCCGGTGCTGGGTGGGTAGGTTAAGGTTAGACGCAGTTTCTTGTTGGGATCGATGATAAACACAGAACGGACGGTTACCGCTGCGTTGGCGTTAGGGTGGATCATGTCGTAAAGGTCAGAAACTTTATGATCTGAGTCTGCCAAAATAGGGTAATTGAGTGTGGTGTTTTGAGTTTCCTCAATGTCTCCCACCCATCCTTTATGAGATTCTACATCATCCACGCTGAGAGCTATAGCTTTGACATTGCGCTTATCAAACTCTGGCTTCAGCTTGGCAACTTGCCCTAGTTCAGTAGTGCAAACTGGTGTAAAGTCTGCGGGGTGCGAGAACAGCACTACCCAGCTGTCGCCTGCCCAATCGTAAAAATTTATGTCGCCGTGTGTGGAGGCCTGGTCAAAGTTCGGTACTGTATCACCTAGATGGAGAGCCATTTAATATTCCCTATGGTCGATAATTTGATACGTATTCTACTTTGTCATCATGACATATGACTCCGGTTCTCCGATTGAGCAATGGCACTTTGATACAAAATTTTAAGTTATGCAATATTATATTAAGCATCGAGACGTACCGTCTGACAATTATTAAGATGAGTGAACTACCCACACTGACCCGGAGTACCGGGTACAGTGAGGGCTTCTGGAATCGTGGGAGAGCGCCTCAAATTAGACTTTCGTCCTTTTTTTGGTCTTACCTCTCCTCCTCCAGCAGTGACGGGGAACCCTCCGCCAACTGACTGACTAGCAGCCAATTTTATTATCCGAATGCCTTCTGCTCTAATATTCATCGCTGCATTCCCATCTCTGTCATGGTGAGTGCCGCAGTGTGGACAAGTCCACTCGCGAACATCCAACGGCATCTCACCCATTTGATAGAAACAATTAGAGCAAAGCTTAGAACTAGGAAACCACCTATCAATCTCAACAAACATACCGCCTTTGCGTTCCAGCTTGTATGCCAAGAAGTTGGTGAACATCCCCCATCCAGCATCGGATATTGATTTAGCTAAGTTATGATTAAGAACCATACCTTTGGTATTGAGGTTTTCTACTACAACAACTTGGTTATCGTTGACCAGCTTTGTACTCAGCTTATGTAGAAAATCTTGCCGTGAATTACTCACACGTTCGTGAACTTTAGCTACCAATCTTTTGTTTTTAAGTCTTGATTTACTTCCGTTTTTTTTGCGAGCTAATTTTTGCTGTTTGCGTTTGAGGTTTCGCTCATGCTTGCGGATATGTCTAGGGTTGTCAAACTTAGATACCTTGCTGCCATCACTAACAACAGCAAAATGTTTTAGCCCTAAATCAATGCCGATAATATTACCTTCTGCTGATGATTCTGGGTTGTCTCCCTCTACTTCAGATAGGATAGACGCAAAGTATTTACCAGAAGGATATTTACTTACAGTTACAGTCTTGACTTTTCCTTGAATAGGTCGGTGAATACTAGCTTTTACTTCCCCAACACTGCCAGGAAGTTTGATAATATCGACCAAAACTTTGACGTTTTGAGGATATTGCATTGACTGCTTATCGTTCTTTGATTTGAAGCGCGGAAATCTTGCCCTTCCCTCAAAGAAATTCTTGTAAGCCGTAGTTAGATTGAGTGTTGTAGCCTGCAATATTTGGCTGTAACAATCTCCTAACCATTTTGTCTCTTCTGCTTTTTTAAGCGCTGGTAGGAGGGCATTGAGTGCCGATTGTCCAAGACCTTTACCTGTTTCTTTGTATGTCTCAATCGAATGATTTAAAGCATAATTCCACCACCACCGAGAACATCCAAAAGATTGCGCTAAATTAACTTGCTGTTCAACTGTCGGATATATGCGAACTTTAACAACCTTACGTAACACTCAACATCACCTCCTGGTTTTTTTCTTACTACATTATACAATTTACAGTAAATTAATTCCGGATAAAGATTGGAAAAATTTCAAATGTTTTCTGCCCTATTCGGCAAAGTCTGCCGGGTGGAGTACTCCGGAAAGCTCGCCGGACAGAAGATTCTGTCCGGCAGACTTTCCATCTGGCGAGCTTTGCGCTGTGCCTCATTTCGGTTGAAAACGATTTCAATTTTTCCCACCTTATATCCCGCCACTGAATTCTGAGTACAGAATTCAGTGGCGGGATATAAGGTGAAACAGTTAAGATTTGCTAAGCGAGCGGACAGTTTTGATTCAAAGTGAGTTCGACGAATTAAAAAACGGCAGGAGGCAGAGCAGGAAAGTCTTTTAGGTAAATATAAGCAGGATAGTCTTTAAGGATAAAAAGTCTACTTTAACTCTGCCTGAATCTGCGCGTTTTTGTAGACGCGCAGGATGGTTTAATGTAAGCATTAGGGGTAGGGTCAGGATTATTCGTTGAAAGGCAAGTCTATGACGGTAAACTTGAGCAGGCGTAAATTTCTCTTGTATAGTTCAGCTAGCTTCAGCACCAGTTTACTGCTTATAGCTTGCAATAAGAGCCAAACGATTACGCAATCAGCAACAGAGAGTAGTGGAGGGTTCAAAGTTGCGATCGCTCTTCCTGGAGTGATCACCGACAAAGCTTGGAATCAATCTGGTTATGAAGGCGTACAACTAGTCAAACAAAAGCTTGGTGCCCAAACGACACATGTGGAACAAATTGCACAAGCAGATCAAACCGAAGCCCTCTCAGATTTTGCACGTCGCGGATATAATCTCGTCATTGCCCATGGGGGACAATTTGATGCGGCTATTCAACAAGTTGCACCACAGTTTCCCCATACTTTCTTTGTAGGTGTCAATGGTGCTATAAGTGGTCCTAATATTGCAGCTTTACGAATAGATCACCTGCAAGCTAGCTATTTGTGTGGTATTATAGGCGCATTAATAACTAAATCGAATCACTTAGCATATATTGCCGGAGAAAAGTTTGAAGCCACTCAGCAAGAGTTACGAGGCTTAGAATTAGGCGCGAAATCTGTTAAACCTGATATTAAAATTAGCTCTGTATTTACAGGTGATTGGAATGATGTTTCCAAAGCAAAAGAAGCTACACTTGCCCTCACTTCTACTGGTGTGGACGTTGTCTATCCATGGTTAGACAATGCTTCACCTGTTGTCTTACAAACAGCAAGTGATAAAGGCATTTATGCTTTTGGGAATACAAAAGACCAATCAGAAATTGCACCCAAAGCAGTTTTAACTAGTGCTGTCAAACGGCTAGATTTAGCAATAGCTTATTTAGCAGAACTTGCCCAGCAAAATCAACTTAAAGGTCAAATTTATACAATCGGTTTAGAAAAACCAGAGATCCTAAATTTAGGAAAGTTCGGGACAATGGTTTCCGAACAAATCAAACAAAAAGCTTTGAATACCAGACAGGAAATTATTTCCCAAAAAATCGTCTTTGAAAACTGTAATGAAGGTGGACAAGCAACTCGATGTTTAAGAAGGTAGAAAGAATCCCCATAGCAATCATAAATCATTTGTGAAATGCTCTCTCTCTTTCTTTCCTTGGCGCTCTTGGCGCGGGCAGATGCGTGACTGTCGGCAGAGTATGAAAGCCAGTCGCCGTGAGTTCGGGCTAAGCCGTCATTCGCGCTGGCTCACCAAAGCATTGCCCTTGTCTATTGCGGTTCATCCCAAAAACAATTTTCACGACTCATTTAGAAGCGCTATATAAATAAATTCTGTGATATATTCCAAAGTCAATGTCATATTTACGCCTAGAAGAAATTACAAAACGCTTTGGCTTACTTCTTGCTAATGATAATGTTAACCTAAACATTGCTCAAGGAGAAATTCACGCAATATTGGGTGAAAATGGTGCAGGTAAGACAACATTAATGAACATCCTCAGTGGTCTTACTCAGCCAGATAGTGGAAAAATATACCTGCAAGAAAAGTCAGTCAGAATCAGTTCGCCCAGTGAGGCAATTAAACTAGGCATTGGCATGCTTCATCAGCACTTCATACTGGTTCCTCAACTCACAGTAACAGAAAACATTATCTTGGGGACATTGGATCACTGGCGTTTAAATTTGAGGCAAAAATACAAAGAAATTGCCACTCTCTCTCAGAATTATGGATTAGAAATTGACCCTACTGCTAAAGTAGGAAATTTGCCAGTAGGAGTGCAACAGCGTGTAGCAATTCTTAAAGTTCTCTATCGAAAAGCCAAGCTACTGATTCTCGATGAACCGACCGCAGTGCTAACGCCAAACGAAGTAGAATTATTAACAAGTATTCTCCGCCAGCTCGCAGCTAATGGACACACGATCATTTTCATTAGCCATAAATTGCAGGAGGTAATGAAGCTGTGTGATGGGGTGACAGTTTTACGACGAGGAAAAGTTGTAGCAAATACAACAACTAAGAAAGCAACCCCTCAGCAATTAGCTAGATTGATGGTAGAGCGAGACGTAGCTTTAGAGTTGCATAAGTCTCCAGCATCCCTGGGAAAGGTGGTGTTATCAGTGCAGAGGTTGCAAGTTGCTCTGGATCTGAGTGTTGCTGTTCGCAATGTATCTTTTGAACTCCGAACAGGGGAAGTTTTGGGGATTGCTGGTGTAGATGGTAATGGACAAAGAGAGTTAGCAGATGCTATTGCTGGTTTGCGAACTATCAAGCAAGGAAAAATTATACGAGATCGGAAAAGTATTGGGTATATTCCAGAAGATAGACAAACAATGGGTTTAGTGTTGCAGTTGAGTATTGCTCAAAACCTCATTTTGAAAGCTTTTAAAAAATCTCCTTTTTGTCGTCGTTTTTTGTTGCGGAGGAAAGCAATCAGGAATCATGCTCAGTCTGTTATGCAAATGTTTGATATTAGAGCGATGAACGAAGATGTCAAGGTAAGTCAGCTGTCAGGGGGAAATCAACAAAAAGTTGTCCTGGCGCGGGAACTTGCGGAAACACCCATGTTAATTGTCGCAATGCAACCAACGCGAGGGTTAGATGTGGGGGCGACGGCATCCATTCAGCAACGGTTATTGGCAGAACGCGATCGCGGTGCAGCTATTTTGTATATTTCGACTGAGTTGGAGGAGATAATGGCAATGAGCGATCGCATTGCGGTGATGTATGAAGGTGAGTTTGTAGCTATTTTGGATACTCAAAGGACGACGCTTGAGGAGATTGGATTTTTTATGGGTGGGGGAAACAGATGAACATCATTCGGATTCGCCCTGTTGTGCAGCCAATTCTATCACCACTGATTGCGATCGGCTCTGCGTTGCTAGTTGGTGCTTGTTTGATTGCACTAGCTGGAGCTAATCCCATCGCAGCCTACACTGCTTTGTTTCAAGAATCTCTGTTTAGCTATTTTGGGTTTGGTAATACACTGGCTAAGATGACACCACTATTGTTAACTAGCTTAGGGGTGTTGGTAGCTCTGCGTGCTGGGCAATTTAATATTGGTGGGGAAGGACAAATTTACCTTGGTGCTTTAGGAAGTGCTGTGGTTGGGTTGTATATTCACGGCTTACATCCTTTAATTCATATCCCGTTGGCACTTTTCGCGGGGTTTATATTTGGTGCCGTTTGGGGTTTGATTCCTGGTTATCTCAAAGCAATACGGGGTGTTAATGAGGTTATTACCACTCTGCTGCTGAACTACATAGCAATTAATTTAGTGAGTTATCTAGTTCAACATCCTTTGCAAGAAGCAGGTGCGCCTAGCCCTTATTCGCCACTCATTGCTAAAGAAGCTCAGTTACCAATTATTTTACCGGGGAGTCTTGCCCATGCAGGAATACTATTGGCGTTAGTTACCGCAGGAATTTTGTGGGTACTACTTGTGCGATCGCCTCTTGGCTATCAAATTTCTGCGGTTGGGTTTAATCCGATTGCTTCTCGTTACGGTGGTATTTCTGTTGAACGAACAATCATGTTGGTGATGTGTTTGGCAGGTGGTTTGGCTGGGTTAGCTGGTGCGTGTGAGGTTATGGGGTTGAAATATCGGCTGTTTGAGGTGGTTTCCTCTGGTTACGGGTTTGATGCGATTGCGATCGCCTTTCTCAGTCGAGGTAGCGTTTTGGGTGTCGTCTTAAATTCTCTGTTCTTTGCTGCTTTGAGGAGTGGAGCAAATGTTATGCAGCGTAGTGCAGGGGTACCGATCACTGTGATTTATGCAATTCAAGGTTTAACTGTACTATTTATTGCAATTAGTCTTGCGGTGGAATATCGAAAGAGTTAGTGGTTGATTAGAAGGAATTGAAAGAGTGAGAAGCTTTGATGGCTGATGAAGGCTAAATGCCAGATAATGTTAGACAAAGACTAGCTAGGAAAAGGAATATGGCTGTCATAACAATTAATATTACAGAGCAGCAACTGCAAAAATTGCAGGAATTGGCGCAAAAGTTGGGTATCTCTACTGAAGAATTGTTATCTGCCTCTTTAGAAGATTTGTTAAATTCCCCAAAAAAGGACTTTAAAGACGCCGCTAGTTATGTACTGCGAAAAAATGCTGAACTTTACCACCGATTAGCATGATTCGCTACTTGACACTTGTTGAAGTTGTCGAAGTTCACCGCCAGATTATCTCGCAGTCTGGTGGCGCGTTGGGTATTCGAGACTTGGGTGCTTTAGAATCGGCAGTGGCTCAACCTCGTATGACTTTCGGCTGTGAGGATCTGTACCCAGCACTTGTTGATAAGGCTTCTGTAATCGGGTTTTCGCTAGTAATGAATCATCCATTTATTGATGGTAATAAACAGATTGGTCATGCAGCAATGGAAGTTTTTATAGTCATGAATGGTTTGGAAATTGAAGAAGAATTTTGATGAACAGGAGGTCATTATAATATCTCTAGCATCGGGTAAACTTGAGCGTGAGGCATTTACACAATGGTTAAAAAATCATGTCAAAGTTATCTAATGCTGCATCGTCATAGAGGTCGGGAGCAGACATGAGGTTATATTCTTATGTGTTAAATCCCTTATCAAAGTTGAAGCAGTTACAGATGGATACATAAAAACAAATAACAGTGACTAATTTCTTTTCTGATTATCTGGTTTCCAGTCTTCGTCTTGCGGTACCTTTAGCTTTTGCTGCACTGGGAGGACTTTACTCAGAACGTTCAGGGGTACTGAACATCGCTTTAGAAGGAATGCTCTTAACTGGAGCTTTCGCGAGTGCGGTTGCTACTTTTTATACAAATAATCCTTGGATAGGTGTTCTTGCAGCTTTCTTAAGTGGAGGATTGGTAGGATTACTTCACGCGTTCTTGTCTGTCAGTTTGCGGGTTGAGCAATTGGTTTCTGGGTTAGCAATTAATCTTGTAGCAGCTGGAATAACATCATTTCTAGCACGATTGGTTTTTAGCAGTGGGAACACTCAGCGTCTGGTGGGAATTCAACCAATCATCATTCCAAGTCTAGCCCATCTTCCCTTGCTCGGTCCTCTCTTGTTTCAGCAAGATGCTCTGGTGTATTTGCTATTTATTCTAGTTGCATTAAGTACATACATATTATTTTATACGAAATTTGGTCTGACGCTACGTGCTGTCGGAGAATATCCCAAGGCTGTTGACACGTCTGGGATCTCAGTACCACAAGTACGTTATCTTGCAGTGATTATGAGTGGTTGTCTAGCTGGATTAGGTGGTGCATATTTAAGCTTAGTGCAAGTCAAATACTTTGCCGAAGGAATGAGTGCTGGAATTGGTTTTATCGCGATCGCCGCATTAATTTTCGGCAAGTGGCATCCTGTATTCAGTTTTTTCGCTTGCTTACTCTTTGGTGCTACAGAAGCCTTGCAATTACGAATTCAAGCAACAGGTGTGAATATCCCTTACCAATTTTTAAGTATGCTTCCCTATACAGTTGCAATTCTCGCTTTAGTTGGTTTAGCTGGTAGATCCAAGCCACCTGCAGCTTTAGGCATTCCTTATCCGGAAAAGAAGATTGGATGATATGCCTGAATTTTTTGATGAGCGATCGCAAACGATAGTCTTTCAATATTCAACCGCAAGAACTTCGAGTTCCCTTTGAGTTATCACTGGCTTTGTCAAGCAGATATAAGCTTGCACAGTTTTCATAAAACTAACAATATCGAGAGTAATTTTGTTGCTAAATCGGGCTAATATGAAGTGAAATGTTAGACTATCAAACAAAGCTTAGGTTCAAAGGAGAATGAATTACGCACAACTAGGTCGCCGAATTCGCCTTGCAAGGGAAGAGGCTTTGCTGTCTCAAGATGCAGTTGCACATCATCTTGAACTGCCGCGTTATGCTGTGTCTTTGATTGAGAGTGGCAAACGTAAGGTAGACACTCTGGAACTTGAACGGTTTTCCCGTTTAGTTGGCAAGAGTATTCTGTTTTTTTTTAATGAAGCGTCTAGAGCAGTAGAAGCCAGCAATTTTGAGGAGGATGACTCAACTCAGATCCTTTTGGGTGCCAATCAAGTTGTTGACACTGTCCCTCCCTTAGAAAAAGTTAATCAATTTCCTGATGAGTACACGGAAATGGTATTTGAGGCATATCGTTTAGGCAAAATCAGCTTAAGTAAGTTAGCTGAACTCTTAGAAATTACCTTGGAAGAAGCAAAAAATGAATCTCTTACAAGAGAGATTCCTATTAATTTGGGTATCAATTCTGAGTTAGAACTTTTGAGCGATGTTGAAAACGCTTAAAAAAGGAGTCAAAATACAGAAGTCATTCGTCAGAATCAATCTCATCCTTGAATTTCACCCCAACGACAGTGAAGATAATGTGCATACATTGGTAATTCAAACCCCTTCAATTTCCGCAGCTTCGCAATGCACCTTCATGCTGAATCCTGTAGGGGCAGGTTTTACTAGATAACTTACAAAGCGATAAAATCAATCGAACAAACCTGCCCCTACTCCTGAATTCTTTTTATTAACGATTTGGTGTGAAGATTGAACGGAAAAAATAGTGAAATCAAAAAGTACACAATTAGAGGGAACGCCAATAATTTTTGATAACACTGTACTGAGTAATTTTGCTCTTGCACAGGTTTTTTATGTCCTCCAAAGGCTCTACCAAAATAGAGCTTTTGTTGGTAAGGCTGTCCAACGCGAAATCCAAGCAGGGATTAACAGCGCTTCCACATCTGCTAAGTTGAAAAATCGAACTAAACTGCGGGAAATAAACCAAGCTTTAGATGATGGTTGGCTACAAACACCTCCAAACGAAGTGGACCCTAATGATGATGCTGTTGAGTTACGATTAGCCTTAGAGTACAGTCAACGCTTTGGTGCGGGTGAGTCAGAAGCGATGGCTATAGCCCTTAGCCGTAATTGGATTTTTGCTTCTGATGATGGTGCAGCCAGAAATTTTGCCAAACAACGGGGTATTCGCTTAACAGGAACTTTAGGGATTCTCGTCAAAGCTGTTAAAAATCAAATTCTCTGTTTGTCTGTTGCTGATGCCATCCACGCCCAGATGATTGATGAAGGTTATCGTTCTCCCTTGTCTTACGACAATGGCATTTCAATCTATCTCAATCCATAATACTTAAAGAGGATGTTTTTTGTAACGGCGACGAAATTATGCGCTCGCTCAACTTTTAACTAATGGGACAAATGATGCAAGTACTTCTTTTAATTTAATTTGTTTCCTGCCAAAAATAAGATTTGATGATAAGCCTGAATTGTTTGATGGGCGATCGCATTCCAACTATAATTCTTCAATGCATATTCTCGAGCGCGTAACCCCCGTCTCTGGCGTTCGTCAGGGTTCTGCAAAGCGATTTGAAGTAACTCGGTAAGTGAAGCTACATCCATTGTACTTACCCATCCCGACTCGCTATCGCGCACCTCTTGACAAATATGTACTTGATCTGATATCAACACAGGTGTTCCTGCCACCATCGCCTCAGCGACAGCAATACCAAAATTTTCGTAGTAGGACGGCAAGACAAATAAATCAGCCGCTTGCAGTAAAGCAGACTTTAATTCACCTGTCGCAAAGCCAGTGATGGTGGTGTGCGATCGCATTGGTGAAGCTTGGATTTGAGCTTTAATCTTGTCTTCGTAATCAGGATCTTGAGGATTCGTTCCCGCTAAAACAAAGTGAAAATTTAACCCACTCTCTAAAAGCTTTTCTAAAGCTGGAATAAGTAAATTTAACCCCTTTTTAGGGTCAATCCGCGACATAAATAATACTAAAGGCACATCTTCTGGTATCCCATATTTACTTTGCACGACACTTTGCCCCTTTTGAAGCGGGAACTGAGGAGGGATCACGCCTAAAGGAATCACCAAATCTTGTGTGGCAACACCAAACCGTTCTGATATTTTCGCTTCCTGAACACTAGTAAAGTGAATCGCGGCTGCACCAGCTAAATTGGGGCGTTCTAAAATTGCCGCGTAAAGCTGTTTGAGTTGTTTTTTCTTCCGTAAATCGGCAGGATCAAGAGTTCCCAAAGGACGCAAAATATAAGGTAGCTTTGAAATCCGACATACAGTCGCTGCCGCAGTACTTACAGGGGAAAATAAAGCATGAATATGGGCTAAATCGAACTCGCACGCATGACGATTTAACCACGTCAGTAAATCGAGAGAGAATTTGTAGCGACGAAACGGAGCACAACGAAAGTAAATTATTTGATAGCCATCCTGCTCAACTGGGCGATTTAAGGGAACTTCCATTCGTTTTTGATTGATATCGCCATTACTATCGGTTGTGAGAACTACGACTTCCACTCCTGCCCTTACCAGTGCTGGTGCTAATCCTAGTACCATTTGACTGGGACCACCGTAAATCAGGGAAATCGAAGGGACAATTTGCAGGATTCGCATTTTAGCATTTGTGAATTATTATACCACACCATATAACAAAAGATACTGCATCAGGCACCGAGGAGTCACTTAAATTTGCTGTTGTAATGAATGTTGCTCTTTTTCCGGCTTTAACTTAAACTCTGTCAAGTAGATGAGAGAACCTTTGGAAATATCAGGTGATCCTTAATGTCTGCAATTCCAGTCATTGATTTAGCTGCTTTCCGCAATGGTAATACGCTAACTTGGCAAACTGTAGTCAAACAAATCAATCAAGCTTGACGTAAGCTATGACGCAGGGAAAAAATACACGGGCGCAAACGACATTTAACCGTGGATTTGTTCGGGCTAATCTTACTGATTTTGTTGTGGCCAAAAGTTGAATGATGAAGCGATCGCCCGAGACGTCAGTTTTTATTGCTCCGTTTGCTCTTATGCGTAAAAATGAACTATAAAAGCCATATTGCTTGCTATACTTAAGTTTTGAGGTTTTTAAACTCCATTTATAGCGTTGAACTATTATGTTGTCTTATGAGGTTATGAAGCATATCGTGACCGTTTAGCAAAATTATGGTTTAAATCACATTGCGGTACACTTTGTCAGCAATGATCCGTTCCCACCTTGACAACCTAACAACTAGGAGTAGTGGCGCGATCGCCAAGCGGCTGGGGGGAAGCCCAAGTGTCGTTTGAAAGCGCGATTAAAAGCGGGCAAGCTTGCATAACCAACTTGGGCGGCGACGGCGTTGATCTCCTGTTGCGTACTTGCTAAAAGGCGAGCCGCAACATTCATCCGCCATGTCGTGATATATGCCATTGGGCTTTCTCCGATCACCGATCCAAATCGCGCTGCAAACCGAGATGGTGACATCATTACACTTTTAGCCAAGTTACTAACGGTCCAATTATGACCTGGTTGAGCGTGAATCATGGCAAGCGCGCGGCTAATTACCGGATCTCGCAGTCCTGTCAACCAACCAGTTGATTGTGGAGGCAAGGACTCCAGATAAAATCGAATGGCTTCGGCACAAGTCAACTCTAGTAGGCGATCAACTACATAATCACTACCTGCCAATTTTCTATCCATTTCTTGTGCCATCAATTCAGCAATCACGCTCAGGTTATGTAACCCATTAAAATGCTGGGTAGAAACATGCAGAAAAGGTGGTAAGGCTTCCAGGAGGGGATTGAGCTTGAAATGATGCATGAGAAACACACCACAGACGAGAGCCGTAGACCGCAGCGTTTGCTCTTGAGGCTGGAACGGGTTGTTGCCACCGAATAATAGCTTTTCTACTTCTAGTGGACGCACACCGGAGCCTTGACCTACCTGATGTTCTCCACCACCAAAGCAAATCGCCAGTCCGCCTGCTTCGACAATGACCGTTTGTTCTTGAGGCAGGATGATCTCAATGCAACCTCGTTTTACTAGGTGAAATACTACCACACGAGTATTAGGGGTGAGGTTTAATATGGCACCAATACGATTAGTATCAGGAAGTGCGATTGCCCAAGGAGAAACATAGTTCTCATTGAGCAGAGTATTACCGCTGATGTGCATGGTCTTTAGAACATCACTAAAAACATCGCATTCAGGTATACGTTCAGTTGTTTCAGATAATAAATCAGTTGAAATAGACATTGTAACGAATAAGCTGATAGCTTATTCTAAAAATGAAATCTAGTCTAGCGTATAGGAAATTTGTGATGTCTGCAACTACGGCTGCTATATTGATTGTGTTGCAAAAAACTTTTGAGGACACAAAACTCCTTGAAGAAATCAATTATGGAGCTATTCCAAAGATTGCAGCAATAAACTTTTCCCATTGTTAGACTGCCTCTTTTTCTACTTTTTTCACTTGCTTTTCCTCAACATGCTCATAATTTCGCATCCTTTTATTGTTCGTCTTGCCATGTTGAACGAGCCAAATCCACGGCAAACACATCTTAAATATTCTTAACAAAACATGAGTTAGTGTATTAACGGAAGAACAATAATTTATTGTTGGACTGGTACCAGCGAACACATATAACGTTTCTCGTTTAAGTCACATACATAATCTCCTCACCGCTCTTAGCATGCACCCCTTTCATAAGATTGGGAGAGCGGCTGGGGGTGAGGGCGAGAATTTATGAGACACAACTGAAAATCTCTATAATTAGGATGACTTCAGGTTCATAGTGTCGCCACTTGAAGGGATTGGACTTGGACATGCACAGAGATTCAGATTGGGGCAGGAGCTTATCACCTCCCCTACTTTTATGCAACACAACACAGGAGACCACACATGAAGGTCATGGCCATTGGAACACTGAAGCCGCTCACGCCAGAGCAGAAGAAAATGTATCTTCCGAACGAAGTTCCCGCTACCTTGCAAATCTATTTAGATGGGAAGATGGAGCAGTTCTGGCTTCGCGACAACGACGCTGGCGTCATCTTTCTGATGACCGTCGATACTGTCGAGGAAGCCGACGCGCTGCTCAAAGCATTGCCGCTCGGTCAGGCGAACCTAATGACATTCGATCTGATGCCTATTGGACCGCTCAGCCCACTTGGAATGCTCATCAAGTAGCGTTTTTGACCTTGCCTTTTGCTCTCTTCAGCATTCCAATGGTGAATTTCAAAAAAGATGACAGAAAGATCCCTAGGTCATGCGTATCTTGTCAAGAAGAGCAAAAGAATCTTAATAAGGTTCAAAATCATCGCATTAACATTCGCTTATTGACAAGAGTTTAGGCGATGCCGACTCCGTTTACTTGCCCTTCAGGCTCGCTTTGATTTCTGAAAAATAAATCAAACAACGAATTCTGATTCTTGTGTTGACTCACAAACATATGTTTTTGTCAAGACTAATTTAGATGCGTTTGCCCTGAGTTCTGAAAAAGGAAGCGAGACACGACGTAAAATTTGGCAAAATGGGAGCAGATAATCACATGGACAGCAAACCGTCCTTCACCGAACACTATATTTTCCGGGAGCAGGGAAGAGTCTATGCACGCGACTACAAAGGCGTTGGATCTGCCTTTGTACTTATGCATGGCTTTCCCGATAACCTGCATATCTGGGACGACTTGATCCCCTACCTAGCTGCCAGCGGGCGGCGCGTCGTCACGTTCGATTTTCTAGGCTATGGTGCCTCGGACAAACCTACTGGCATGGCCTACAGCTTTAAGCAGCAGCTGGGCGACCTTGAAGCAGTCGTCGAGGGCCTAGATCTAGGGAACATCGTCCCGGTCGCTCATGATTCTTCCGGGATGGCGTCGATCAACTACGCGCTCGCTCACCCGAAGGGCGTTGACTCCGTGATCATGCTCAATTCAGCCTATTCGGAAGATTCCACTGTCCTTTGGCCCGAGATGATCACGCTCTTCGCGACCGAGAGCCTTCACGAACTTGCGGTCGCGATCGCCCAGAGTTCCGAGCAATTTGGCTGGCTGCTGACTTGGCAGCAGCAGAAATTTCAGGACTCCCTTCTGGAGGCGCACAAGCCCCGTTTCAACAAGTTTCTCGGTCCGCTGATCAGCGAAAACTTCATTGCCCAGCCCGGCTCAGGTCCAGCGTTTGTGCAAATGGCGGCGCAGTTCTTTGATGAGCATGCCCGAAACGCCACGCGTTTGCCGGAACTCAAGACGCTCGACATCCCGGTAAAGCTCATCTGGGGACAGTATGATCCCTACATCACTGTGGCAGTAGCCGAGCGGCGTCAGTGTCAGTTGAAGAACGCCTCCCTCACTATCGTGCCGGCAGGTCATTGGCTACAGGTAGATGAGCCGGAGCAAGTAGCCAAGGCAATGCTGTCAACAAGAGGCAGGGGGCAGGGGTTCGTGAGCAGGGGGAAACCCCATCCATAA
>JAQYWN010000351.1 GCA_029379265.1 Rhizonema sp. NSF051 | reverse complement strand
ATATTATAGTTATTAACGCTTAACACCATTCAGGTATGCTGCTATGCTCCCATGCTTATAGATATGGGGCGGAAACTTGGAAGCGTTGTGGCTCTGGCTTGTGCATCTCAACAAAAATTTTTAATTAAATGCAGAGACGTCATGATTGAAGCTTCTCTACTGAAGTTTTTATTGATACCTATTCCCTTATGTTCTCTACCTTTTTTTATAAGAAGAGTTAAGTATTTGTAGACAAAAACTTCGTATGAGCTAAATCATCTCAAACTCTATATTATGACTCTTGAGAAAATCATGAGTGAAATGATCCACCACGTTTGTATCACTCAATTCTAAATTATAAAAATCTACAACTTCATGCTCAAAATATGGCCCTGCGTGCCAAGTCCCAGCTTCTAACTTAATAAAGCAATTTCCCGGAATGCGGAAAGCCGCAATGTCTTCTACAGAAGGTTCATCTATATCATTATTCGGAGGACAAACTGCCATCAGCCAGTCTTTTCCTTGTAAAGAACCCAGACATTGAGTGCATTGCGTATGACGAGTGATATTGTGAAATTTATTCCCTTGACGATGCAGTTGCATAATGTAAAAGCGGGGAGTACCTTTGTCAACTACTAATTGAGCATCTTCTACACAAAAACGTTTACCATCTTGACTGGGAGAAATCACTTGTCCGTAACGATGAAAGTTTTCTGGACTTATCCATTCTGCCTGTAATTTTTGCACCGTTTTGAATGTATTCATTTCTGTAGGGACGGGTTTAACAAGATCTCGTGTCGCCTCAGATATTATAAATGTTAAACCTGCCCTTAGCAATGACTTCTGACTTTTTCTATAAAAAGGAACTCACTTTAATTCCAGCATTTGCTTGGTAATAAGTGACTTGGGTATAATTGAAGCTTGTTTTTCTAAATCGGCTGGTTTTGTATACAACCAAGCCCAAGCAATTAAAACCGCCTGAAGAGGAAGTCTAATAACATGTACCCAAGGTGAATTTGGTATATGGTCAATTTTAATTAGATTTACTGCCATATAAATATTGGATGGGTAAACAGCAATAAAAAGAGCAATTAAGCCCCATGCCGTTGCTTGACTAACTGGCGGGACTAATAATCCTATACCACCGAGAATTTCATAAAACCCACTAAGATAAACTAATCCGTAAGGATAGGGAAGTTGGGGTGGCACAATTTTTGCGTATTGATCTGGAACAGTAAAGTGCGTTATTCCAACTATGATGATCGCTACGGCAAGGATGACACGGAAGAGTTCTTTGAAATTGATATTGTTCATCTGTATATTTTAGTCGATTCCTTTAGTTTCTTAGCCTCATGCCAGTCCGTCTTCAGTCAATAGTCAGAAAAATGTCAATTTATGCTCTTCAGCAACACATAAATGCTGATGCGATCGCAGTGAACATGGGTGGTGGTAATTACAACCAGAGGATGGAAGGTTAGTGGAACACGTAATTTGAGATACCCCTTAGTATTAATACGTATGCATCATCAACGATAAATTTATTATTATCTAGCTTTCATCTAACCTTCTTAGTTCAAACGTACTGTTTATTGTTCTGAGTCAACGTGTGACAGTTCAGGATGCGGAATGTAGTGTTATTAGGGTTTGCATAAATATTGTCCAACAAGAGCGTAAAATGCTTGTGTATCGTTAGGATATTTCTTGAGATCCGCTCCTAATTCAGTAGAGGTTCTTTGCTCAAAATTTGGTATACCCATATTAAGTCTCAAATTTGCAAATGTTACACTTAACCTATGGAATATAATATAAGATACAGCCCTCTCAGAGCCATCCATGAGCTATTGCATTAATCCGAATTGTCTTAAGCCCCAAAATACTGGAGAGTCAAAATTATGCCTAGGTTGTGGCTCTGAGTTACGTCTCCAGGGATGCTATCAAGTCACTCGTCTACTGAGTAACCCAAACAAGCCTAGTGGTTTTGGCACTATTTATGAAGTTAATCATAATGGTTTGCTGAAAATTTTGAAGGTGCTGCACAACCAACATCCTAAGGCAATTGTACTGTTTCGACAAGAAGCACAAGTTTTGCAGCGATTAAATCATTCTGGTATTCCCAAAGTAGAGAAAGACGGATATTTTGTATGTACATTCAGAGATAACTCTGCTTTTCACTGTCTAGTCATGGAAAAAATTGAGGGAATGAATTTAGAGGAATGGCTAGAAGAAAGAAACAATGAACCAATTGTTGAAAGCGTGACAATAAATTGGTTAAAACAACTAGTAGAAATCTTGCATGAAGTTCATCAACAGCAGTATTTCCATCGGGATATTAAACCAGCAAATATTATGTTAAGACCCAATGGAAAGCTAGCATTAATTGACTTTGGTACAGCACGGGAAGTCACTCAGACTTTCATGCAGAAAATAGCGGGGCAGCAAATTACAGGCATTGTGTCGGTAGGTTACACACCTTTAGAACAAAGTAATGGCAAAGCTGTGCCCCAATCAGATTTTTTTGCTTTGGGACGTACCTTTGTGTATTTGCTGACAGGTAAGCATCCCAGCGTCTTTCCTAATGACAGCTATACTGGTGAATTAATTTGGCGGGATAATGCTATTTTAATTTCTCGCGCATTGGCAGATTTAATTGATGACTTGATGAAGTCTTTTCCTGGAAATCGACCTCAAAATACTCAAGAAATATTGCAGCGCTTAGATGAAATTGAGAAGAATATACATTTATCTAGTTCAACAACTCAGCTTACTGACAGTACTACAGTTATCTCGCCAAAAAAATTACCAGATAAATATAAAATGTTTCTTGCTGGTGGCGTAATTTTAATTTTGGGAAGTACAAGTTTATACTATGCGTTTCATCACTCGTCACCTCTATCATCTCATTGTACTTATGTGGTTGCCGATCCAGATGATCCGTCCTTGAATGTACGAGTTGGTCCAGGAACTAATGAAAAAATCATCCATCAATTAAAAAATGGAACAAGTTTATCTGTCGTGACTGTTGTAGATGGAGACAAAGGTTGGCTTGAGATTGATTCTCCAGTGAAAGGTTGGGTGGCTGGAAATCGTACAAAAAAAACCTGTAATCCATAGCAATTGTTTGAGCGTTCTCGATCTTCAATTGCTGCCACTGCCGTGGTGACGAACAATGATTAGCCGCGAGCAATCCCCACAATTCCCCTTGCTTTCATTGGCACTACTAAGGCTGCCTTGACTTGAAACTGATCCAGAAAATCAACGTAACATTGAGTGAGTTATCCGGCACAAATGTCTGCTGTGGCTTGGATACGTCCTTGTTTATAGGGCTAGATATGACTTTCCACAAACGTGGGGTCTTTATTAAGACTGCCATCGTACCGTAAAATAGAAAAAGTTGGACTGATAGCTGAACTGAGTTGCAATTTAATGACTAAACCTAAGATTTTTATTGATGGGGAAGCAGGAACCACAGGCTTGCAGATTCACTCACGCCTCAACCAACGAGATGATATTGAGTTAGTGAGTCTTGAGGTATCTAAGCGTAAAGACTCGACTGAACGCGCAAAACTGATCAACGCCGTTGACGTTGCTATTCTTTGTTTGCCAGACGATGCAGCCCGTGAAGCTGTTAGCTTTGTCACTAAAGAGGAGGTGAAGATCCTTGATGCTAGTACAGCCCATCGAACAACTCAGGGCTGGGTATATGGCTTTCCCGAAATGAATCCAGGGCAGCGAGAGAAAATCGCTAGCGCCCAGTTTGTCAGCGTTCCAGGCTGTTACCCGACAGGTTTTTTATCATGTATTCGTCCGCTAATTGCCACCGGACTCCTGCCTCTTCACTTTCCGATTACAATAAATGCAGTCTCAGGCTACTCTGGTGGTGGGAAGAATCTGATCAATAAGTACGAGACTTTCCACTCTGAGCAATCTGGAGCAAGCTCTTATCCCTATGGGATCTATGGAACGCAGTTTGGGCACAAGCACGTTAAGGAAATGCATTACTTCTCAGGATTAGCGTCACCGCCGATGTTTGTACCAGCAGTGGGTGATTTTGAGCAGGGGATGTTGGTACAAGTGCCGTTGCCACTTTGGACTTTAGATAATCCGCCCTCAGGTGAAGTCATTCATAGGGCGATCGCGGATTACTACCAAGGTGAAAAATTTGTCCAGGTTGCTCCCTTCCAAGATCCCACCCTGTTACGAGATGGAACGTTCCTAGATGCAATGGCAATGAACGGCACCAATGTTGTTCAAATCTTCGTATTTGCTAATGATACAACTCTTGAAGCGCTGCTCGTTGCTCGCCTTGACAATCTAGGTAAAGGTGCATCTGGTGCTGCTGTACAAAACCTAAACATCATGCTGGGTGTTCCAGAAACTTTGGGATTAGAAGTATGCAAGCCCATGAGCTAAAGGCAAGAATTGATGAATCAGGAAACTTAGTTATTGACGAACCTCTGAATATTGCTCCTGGTAAAGTGGAAGTCATCATTCTACAGCCAACCGCAACAAAGAGCCTCACTGCCTCTCAACCCAAAAAACGGAAATACAAAATCCAAGCACTAAAAGACTTGCTCGAAAATGCTCCTCCTACACTACCAGACTTTGATCCCGAGCTAGCCTTGTGGGAGTACCTTCACCAGAAGCATAATCTGTGAAGGCTAAAATCAAATCAGAGCCACGAAAAAGTCAAGTTGTTCAAAGATTATGGTAGCCATCACCCAACAACCCCAAAAAATGACCGTCGAGGAATATCTCGAATGGGAACCTCAGCAAGACGTTCGCTACGAATATGTCAACGGCGAAGTTTTTGCCATGACGGGTGGCACAATTCCCCATAATGATATCGCACTTAACCTTTACACAGCTTTACGCCCCCATCTGCGTTCGGTGGGTTGCCGGGTAAATGTGTCAGACGTGAAAGTACAACTCAGTCCCCAGAGCCAGTACTGCTATCCTGATGTTATCGTCAGTTGCGACCCTCAAGACCTCAACGCCCGCAAATTTATTCAATTTCCCAAGCTGATTGTCGAAGTCCTCTCCCCAGGTACAAGCGCCAAAGACAGGGGTGAGAAATTCACTTATTATCTTAAAATCCCCACTTTGCAAGAGTATATCTTGATTGACTCTGAACAAATCTCCGTCGAGCGTTACTCTCGGGGAGAGGGTAGAATGTGGCTTTACTATCCCTACACTGCTGGAGATATTGTCAATTTATCAAGTATTGAATTTGAATGCCCTATTGAATTGCTGTATGAAGATGTTGTATTTGGAACCGAGGAATAAAGAAACATAAACTCACTAATTCTTAGCTTATTGTTATAATCTATACGTCAAGTAAAAAAATAACTTCCCCGGAAATCACTACTAATATGAGTCGAGCAGCCTTAGTTGTTGGGATTAACCAATACTCTTTTTTTAAAGATACTCCCATCAGTAAGGCTAAAAACTTAACAACCCCTGCCACTGATGCAGAAGCGATCGCCCAACTTCTGGAAACCTTCGGGAACTTCCAAGTCCAGCGCTTACCCAAGAACAACATTGATGGAAAATTGCAGGTAGATCCAGATGCAGCTGTCAAAGTACAAGAGTTAGAAGAAGCGATCACTAACTTGTTCCTCCCAGATAGTAGTAAAATTCCAGAAATAGCACTGTTATTTTTTGCTGGACATGGGTTACGAAAGCCTTTGGGAAGCTTAACACAAGGTTTTTTAGCAACCAGCGATGCTAGTCCAAGCAAAAATTGGTGGGGTATGCCACTGCGAGATTTATGGGATATCCTACAGCAAAGCCAAGTAAAACAGCAGGTTATCTGGCTGGATTGCTGTTTCGCAGGAGAATTGCTCAACTTCAAGGATACTGAACTAGGACGGCAGGGTTCAGGGTGCGATCGCGCCTTTATTGCTGCATCCCGCGATTATGAAGTTGCCTATCAGCAGTTAGATGGTAAACATGGCGTACTGACAGGCGCACTTTTGGCGGGACTTAACCCTAATCAAGTTTCTGAGTATGAGTGGATAACTAACCGGACGTTAGCAGTTTCGGTTGAACAAAAATTACAAGTATACTACGAAAATACCAAAATTCCCCAATCTCCACTGATGAGTAACCATGGGGAAGCCATTAAGCTGATTCAAGGAAGGGCTAAACCCCAGATAAAATCAGAAGATGAGGAAATTAGTTACTCTGAAGATAGCTTCTTAGAAGATAAATACCAACTGCGTGTAGCACTGCATTGGCTGATTCGACTTCTACAGGACGATACTATCGAAAGCATCCAAGTCGATTCAACAGTAATTCCGGGGAAAGATTCTTCGGTGACGATGGATAATATTGTTGTCTGTTACAAGGATGGTCGTACTTGTTTTATCCAAGTAAAGAAGAATCAACCCAAGCATGAAGCTTGGTCATTCTCCGATAGGGAGTTGCAAAAGGAATTGTGTAAGGGTCGGGATAAACTTGAGTCGAGAGAAAACTCTAAAGTAAAATTTTACTCTTGCTCCCCTTTCGGTGAGTTAAAAAAGTTGATTAAGGATTGCGAAGACTTACCTGAATACTCTGTGTTTCACCAGAATGCATCCAAAAACCAGTTAGACTCTCTAGAAAGACTAGCAAAAATTTTAGATCGAAGAGAAGAAATAACGTATTCCCTAGTTCAGCAGATCAGCTTTGGCCCAACTTACGAATTTGACGACTGGGAGCGACAAAATCAATTAGACTTGGAACAACTTTTACCAAACGCGAACTTGGGGATGCTCGTACTAGAGCGCTATATACAAAGTCATGAAACCTATTTAAGAGACACAAAACACGTTATTCAACGCTTGGATGTATTAGCTGCATTAGCCAAATATGGATTAAATCCAACACCAAAGCGTAGTGAGGCAGAAATCCTTGCAGCATTCAAAAACGCTTCTACTATTGGGCGATACTGGATACGCAAGATAGATGATAAGTCTATTCCCCGTTCCGAGTTATCCAAGCTAATCCAATTAATTGAGCAGGGAAGCCAAACCATTCTGCTGATAGATCGTCCTGGTAGTGGTAAAACCTGCTTGTTACTTGACCTTGCGGATTATATTGAACAAGAAAAAGCGTCGGTTTGGGGACTTTTATTTATTAAAGGCGACCAGTTTACGAATGTGGACAGCGAGCAGAAACTAGTAGCTCAAGGCTTACCCGAAGATATTGTTGGTCAATGCGCTCGTCTTGCTGATTTCCGGCAAGTTATAGTAATAATTGACTCACTCGATGTTTTGTCGCTGAGTCGTCAGCATGATGCCCTCAAGGTTTTTCTAGGAATTATTGATCGCCTAGAAAAAATTGATAGAGTCACAGTGATTATTGCCTGTCGTGATTTTGACTTGCAATACGATCCCTTGCTTCGAGGTCGAAAGTGGCAGCATAGAGTCAACTTACAACCACTTGATTTCGATAATGAAGTTAAGCCGTTCTTAATTGACTGGAACGTTGATGTTTCCCAGATAACCCCGGAACTGCAAGCATTGTTACAGTTACCTCAAAACTTGCGAATTTACAAGGATCTGGCAAAACTTGGTATTCCATTACAGCAGGCATCTGCCTATGAACTCTACAACAGCTTCCTTGAAGAAGTCGTGGTTAAAAAGCTAACACTAGGTACTGAGGCTATAGTTGCTTTGCAGAATATGGCTCAACTGTTAATGCAGAAGCGAACACAGAAGTGCAGTAAGGTATCTTTGGGAATGAGTGAAGATATTGTGAGGCAATTGATTAGCCAAGAAGTTTTGCTGGAAAAGTCTCCTGGGGTTCTGGCTTTTAGTCACCAAACATTAGCAGACTGTATCACCGTTCAAGCGGCGCTGGCTAAAAACCAAACTTTAGCACAGTTCATCCTCGACCATCCCCAACTCCCCTTTATTCGTCCAGCCGTGAGAGCATTTTTCTTTTACCTGCGGGCTTCTCAAGCTGACGACTTTAGGCGACAAGTGTGGGAAGTTTTATCTCACGATGAAATTGCATATCATCCCATATTCCGCACCCAAGAGTGTCACAGGCGGTAATTACGGAAAGGATAAAA
>JAQYWN010000350.1 GCA_029379265.1 Rhizonema sp. NSF051 | reverse complement strand
CAATTAATCGTTCATTTTTAAATTTTTCAAGCCTGAATTCAGTTAACTTTTGAATTAATATCGGAATTTGGAGTGTATCCATAAGAGTTGTTGCAAAAATATCTGCGGGAATATAAGATGGTCCAGTATGTTTTCTTTTCCCAAAAATAGTTTCACTTCTTCTCGTTCCCGGTCGGGCTTTTTTACAGAAGCGATATATTGCCCCAACTATCCATGTAGCCCTACGAGGTAAAGTCTCAAAAAATCCTTTTGCGTGTTGATTGATACTTTGAATCAAGGGATTGTCATAAATTTGATTGGTAAGTTGGATAACTCGAGCTTCTTCTAATTTGTCAACATCACCGCCCAAAAGAATTTCAATAGATTTTCTTAAATGTTCTGCTCGCCATTGCAACACAGTCGAAATGAGTTCCTGAATTTCCGAGGCTAACAAACTCAAAATTAAGTAAATAAATATTAAGCTAAGCGCTACATTCAAGATAAATTGTATGTTCACTCTTTATATCTCTCCAACAATTAAATAAGAAGACGTAAGCGTGCACGAGCGCACTTTTTTCCTGAAGCTCAATCGTCATCAGTCACAAAGAACCAAAGACAAATCACGATCCTCACAAGTAATACCAATTTTAAAATGCGATAGAGGCATGACTCGTATTCGCGCTCTCACTGAACAGAGGCCTTCAAATCCGTCTTGGAAAGTTTGCCCCGGCAGCAACCCCTCAGGGGAACTGTCCGCAGAATCCCTGACTCCAAAATGGTATTAAGTGTGCGGTTTCATAGAGTACAAGTTTATCAGGTTTTGCACTCGCAGCTTTCGCGCATAAAATATCAAAAAAGTATCAAAAAATTATTGCTAAAATTAAAAGTTTTGAGTAAATTTGAAATTGGAGGGTTCTCAACAACCATTATATGTGTTGACGGAAAAGCTACGATTCAAGTAAGCATTCAGCCGTCAGCCTACAGGACTCCGCGATAGATCGAATTGTGTCACCTATGTTTACAAAATTCTTGTCATAGCTGGCGGCCTTTCGGTGCTTATAGTGAGTCCAGTTCTAAAGAAAGATCTCCTTCTTTCTTCTCCTTCTCCTCCGGAGACGCTACGCGAACAAAGACGCTGCGCGAAGGGTAAGGAGCGTTACAAGGTAGGGCTGAATGCTTACCAATTCAAAGCTAGAAAGCCTACAATGTAAGCTTTTTCAATTTTGAATTTCTCTGTACGTGCAAATTCCAAGGGAGCGGCACTGATAGTTAACATATGGCAACATTCGAGACTCCAGCACGTCTCTATGTAATCGAATCAGCAATCAAAATGATTATCCGAGAATATGCAAGAAGGAAGCTTTACTTGGGGTCGTCTAGAAAAACAGTATCGCACAGCTGATAAACGGGTTGATGGAGTATGGGTTGTAGTGCTGCTAATAGCAGCAGTATTACTTTTTACCATAAACTTAGGGGAATTGGCACTGCGAGATTGGGATGAAGGCACTGTGGCACAGGTTGCCCGTGAAATTTGGGAGGCGCAAGCTGGTTCGTGGCATTGGCTTTACCCGACGCTGGGTGGGGAACCATATTATAACAAGCCGCCACTAATGCACCTACTTATTGCATGGACTTATTCTTTAGGAGGTGTGAATGAGTGGACAACACGCTTGCCAGGAGCAATCTTAACAGCTATTTCAGTACCTTTGCTGTATTGTCTAGGTCGAGAGATATTTCGCCAACGCAGTACTGCTGTTTATAGCGCCTTAGTTTACCTAACAATGCTGCCTGTAGTGCGTCATGGGCGGTTAGCAATGTTGGATGGAGCCTCCGTAAGTTTTTTTATCATAATGATGATATGCGTGTTGCGATCGCGCCGTGACTTACGCTATTGCCTGGGTGTTGGCATCAGTCTGGGATTGATTTGCCTGACTAAAGGTATGTTAGGTTTATTATTGGGAGCGATCGCCCTCGTCTTTCTTTTTTGGGATACACCACGATTGCTGACGAGTTGGTACATGTTAATGGGAATCCTCATTGGGAGTGCGCCTGTTGCGTTCTGGTATGGTGCCCAGTGGTTACACTACGGTTACACTTTTACAAACACGGGTTTAGTGGGTCAATCGCTTAGCCGGATTTGGAAACCTGTAGAGAATCATTCCGGACCATCTTGGTACTATCTCCTAGAGATTCTCAAGTATATATGGCCTTGGCTCCTTTTTTTACCACAAAGTTTATGGTTAACTTGGGAAAATCGCAATCTCGGCTGGGCAAAACTCGTGCTGGTGTGGAGTAGTCTTTATCTCGTTGCTATTTCCTTGATGAGTACCAAACTGCCCTGGTACGTTTTCCCGATTTACCCCAGCTTAGCTTTAACTTTTGGTCCCCAACTGGCAAAAATCGATGATTCACCTTTACCCTCATCCTATCCCCGTTTTTGGGTAGCAAGTTTAGCTATTATAGCTGTGGTGGCAATTGCGGGTAGTTTTTATTTTGGAGGTACAGCACATCAACCGGACTTACAACTCATTTTAGCAGCAGTTGCTGTGACAATGGTAATCGCTGCTATTTTGGCAGAGCGAGGCGATGGGCAATTCTTAAAAGTTCTATTTTGGGGAACTTATATTTCACTACTCCTATTAATGAAATCTAGCTACTGGGTTTGGGAATTAGGAGAAGCCTACCCAGTCAAACCAGTTGCCGACATGATTCAACGGGGAACTGGGGCAAATGCAAAGATTTACACATCCTTTGCCTACCATCGTCCATCATTAGATTTTTACAGTCATCGCACTGTTATTTCTCCTCCTTCAACTCAACTGCAAGATCTTTGGCAGCATGAGAAACAATCATACTTCCTACTTGATAGATCTGCTCTCAAAAATCTTCAACACAAATCAATGAAACTCGTTGACCAAGTCTCTGATTGGATTTTAGTTACAAATAATACTAAATAGATACTGCTTTGTCGGTAGTGGTTAGTGGTTGCTGGTTAGAACTAACACCTAACAACCTACATCCAACAACTGTACGGGCGGGTTTCACAATATTTTTTGTTTCTACACGACGGGTTATACAAATTAAACCCGCCCCTAATTCATTCTTCGACAAATTTCTCAGTTTTCCTTAGCATTTGTTGATCATTACTCGTGCTTTGCTGAGTCATGGCCATAGTACTCAATAAAATTGCACTTCCCAGAGCTAAAGCTATTACAGGACGCAGGAGAACAAAATCCCGGAGAATTCGAGATAAAGGCCTGCTTTGACGACGGAGTGTTGATGAAATCAAGATCTGTTTAAAAATAAACGGATCGCGGACGTAATGACCGCTTTTACATACCACGAGCCGTTCCAGGCAATACGGACAGGTGTATAAACCAACGTAAGTCTTGACTGGCTTTCGCCCAGTATTTTTTTGGCAAACTGGGCAAGTAACGTAATGATTATCAAAGGTGTGTGTACTCATCTACCCTGTCCGTTTAGTCCCTTTACTCGCTCTAACACAATATTTATACTGAATCCCAGATCAACATACGTGTAGATTCCCAGTATGGTCTGACATAAGCCATGAATTATACATTCAGTTGTTATGTTCCCACGACCTACCCGTATATTTCATCCTACAAAAATGGCTTAATGGCTGCAACACAAGTATAGCTAGATTTATATGAAGATAACTTATCTCCACTTCATAAAACTATTTGATCGTAACCGTTAACCAGAATTCATTCAAAGTCAGGAGTAAGGGCGTAAGGGTGTAGGAGACATTCAAATGATTGAATTTTACCTTGAACACCCTGCCCTTATCCGAACCGTATGAGGGTCTCACACTCAGCTGAGTTCTGTATTTTTCTCAATAGAGATTCATTACTATACTATTTGAGCATTATCCCTATGAAAATGTTAAGTGCTAGCAATTGTTTTTACAAAAACTTTATAAGAACGGCGATCCGAGGAGCGAGGCTCAGTGGGAGAAGGAGAGGCTGCTCATAGAAAGCTTGTCTGCTTGAAGCGCGATCGCTCACAATAAAAAGTAAGGCACAAAAATTTAAATTTTTTATTACATTTACTTCACTCTATGACTGTCCTACCTCCTACTAATTTCAGGAAGGTGACGGAGCGACGCAGTTTTTCCATTCCTTCTGCTTCTCTAACCCACCTCATTAACCAATTTCAACCATCACCAGAAACAGTCGTACTGTTTTTAGCCGTACTCATCGGCGGAAGCAGTGGTATGGGTGTCGTAACATTTCACTACTTGATCAATACCATTCACCACCTCTTGCTGGAAAATTTTATGGGCAAGATTGGCGTTTGGGGCGCTTGGACTTTAGCTTGTGTCCCCACTCTAGGCGGAGCGGTGGTGGGATTAATGCGCTGGCGTAGCCAAGACTTTGATCCTGGACTTTCTTCTTTAATAGCTGCCTCCCAACAAGGAAAGATCAAGCGACAACTGCGACCGGTAACGAAAATGCTCGCAGCATCAGTTTCCTTGGGCAGTGGTGCTTCTTTGGGCCCTGAGGGACCAAGTGTCGAAATTGGTGCTTCTTTAGGCGTTTTAATGTCTCAAGTAATACAAGTATCACAAGAACAGCAGCGTTTGCTCTTAGGTGCTGGTGCCGCAGCTGGTTTAGCTGCCGGATTTAATGCCCCAATTGCTGGAGTATTTTTTGCCCTAGAGGTGGTGCTGGGAGCAACATCCTTTGCCACCTCAGCCGTCAGTGTCGTGCTTCTGGCTGCAGTGGTGGCATCACTCATTGCTCAAATTGGTTTGGGAGCACAGCCTGCTTTTACCTTACCTGTTTATCAAGTCCGCAGTCCTTTAGAATTACCGCTTTATCTTGGCTTAGGTTTGGGAGCCAGTCTGGTTTCTCTAACATATACCCAAGCACTGCGTCTGGTAAAAGCCTGCTTTGATGGGAAGGTACCGCCTTTGCAATGGCTGGGACGCATACCAAAACCAATTCATCCCATTATTGGCGGTATCATTATCGGCACAACAGCTTTACACTTTCCACAAATTATGGGGATCGGTTATGAAACTGTGGAAGCAATGCTTCAGGATGTGAAGTTTCCGCTCCAAATTTTAGTTATGCTGCTCTTTGTCAAACTAGTGATGACAGCAATTAGTTCTGGCAGTGGTTTTGTTGGTGGTGTATTTGCACCGGCAATGTTTTTAGGTGCTTCTTTCGGCTCGGCTTATGCTAAAGTCCTTGCTCACTTAGTTCCGACAATCAGCGATTATATGGCAGCAGCGCCAGCTTATGCAATGGTGGGAATGGCAGCTATGCTCGCAGCAAGTGTTAGAGCTCCTTTAACAGCAATTTTGTTGCTTTTTGAATTAACACGAGACTACCGTATTGTCCTACCTTTAATGGCAGCAGTTGGCTTAAGCGTTTGGCTGGTAGAACTGTTAACGCCGAGTTCTAATTCTAACTCGAATTTAAATCAGATTGGTCTTGCTGAGTTGAAAGACCAGCAGGCAGATATTATGAGCCAAATTTTAGTAGAAGATGCTATGTCTACTTGTCCGAAAAAGCTACTAGCCACAATGAAAGTTTTAGAGGCTGCTTTAGAAATGACAGAAAATCGCACGCGTCACGCTTTAGTTATTGATGAAGCAGGGCGATTGGTTGGTATTCTTTCTCTAGAAGATATCAACCGCACCCTTTCGATGAGTCAAAATTACTCAACCCCAACTGAAATTTCGGCTATTTTTCATCAAACACTCATTAATATATGTACTACTGAAATTCTCTATGCATACAGAGATGAACCTTTATCTGAAGCTTTTAACCGGATGGCTAGTAGAGGTTTACAACAGTTACCTGTAGTGACGCGAGATAACCACGAGAGCATTTTAGGTTTATTGCAACGCGAGCAAATTGCCTTAACCTGCAACGTAGCAGTCACCCGCGAGGCACTCCGCCACTATTTACCCATTGCCCTCAAAACAGATGCTCTCTTAACTTCTAACAGTTAAGAGTAAGGAGTAGGGCTTTCCTTGACCAATTGATTTTGGAAGAAGGTTAAGTTATCTGGTAAAACCTGCCTGTACAGGAGGCGCTTCGTTACGAAACTGAAACAAAAGAGCCAACGGCTAAATTTTCAGCATTTAGCCGTTAATCATCAGCTATCAGCATACATTACTCGTGTGAATAGCCGTATGTCTGAAGGTTTATATTCCTCAGCTTTTTACAACACGACTACTCGACTGCCGATAGCTGAATGCTTAACCTAAATCAACTGTTTAAGCTGTCGCTTCCATCGGTTCCATACCGTCTTTCTCCTCTGAGTCTACTTGCCTAAGACGAATGTGCTTTTTGCCCAAAGTAATAATAAACTCATCGCCAGGAAGAAGATTCATCTGTTTAGTATAAGCTGAACCTATGAGTAAATTCCCATTGGACTGCACGCTAATTCTATAACTAGCACTGCGTCCGCCACGCCCGTTTGCACTAGGAGCACTGTCTAACTGAATGCCTTCAGCATCAATCAGGGCATTCAAGAATTTCATCATGTTAACGCGCTCTATACCATTTTTCGTAACGGTATAGTATCCGCACTTTTTAGCTTTTTCTTCCTTGCTAAGGCTTTCTAGCTCTTTGACATGTTTGAGTAGATCTTCACCGACAAGGGGGTCAATTTTTTTCTGTTTAGCCATCAACTTAGAGCAAAAACGAATGATTGAATCGATTTTATTTTAACTGAGGTTGAGCTAATGCGATCGCCATCATTTATTTTTTTCTGTCAGTTTAGCCAAATATATTGCAGCGAAGCTCATGGGAATTATTATAGGATGACCAATATTGCTAATCAAAGCATGGACTTTTAAAGAAAGTGGGCAATTATGATAACTATAATTTGTAAATGACTGCTACACTGTATTTGTTTCGCTTTCCGTTCGGCAGGTCTCAAAAATTTGTCTGCTTGCCTGAGTTAGATCATCGATACATAGCATCATCTCTCAAAACCAAACCGAAGTCGTTATCAGAAGAATGCATAACTCAGAATACACAAGACAGGGGGTAAGACGAGTGAGGGGTATAAACCCTCCACCAATTAAATCTATGTTGTGTGTTCTCTCTTAATCAGGAGAGTGAAAATAAGTTGTTCACTCTTTTACCTTTAACAGAACAGTATTGACTTGCCACCTAGTTATACATAATCTCTCTAAATTCTGACTCATAAGTGAGAGTTTTCTTGCTTACTTTAAGCTAACGCTTAGAAGCAGAGGGTCAACCAAAGATGGTTAACGTCTGGACAAATGATAAAGGACAAAGAAACGCGAAAATGAAGTTAACGACGAGAGGACATTATAGTGTCAAAGCTTTGCTCGATTTGAGCTTACAACCGGAGTACGGTCCTGCATCTACTAGAGTGATCGCTACTCGCCAAAATATTCCTGCGCCTTATCTAGAAAAACTCCTCATCGAAATGCGTCGTGCGGGGTTAGTCAAATCAATTCGCGGCAGCATCGGTGGATACCAACTGGCACGATCACCTGTAAAAATTTCTGTAGGAGAAATTTTAGAAGCAGTGGGTGAAACTGTTGAACCTTTACCCCATCACCAAACAAAACCCATACAAACTGAAGACTGGGTAACATTTAGCCTTTGGAAGAGGCTGCACCAAAAACTGAAAGAAGCTTTATACAGTATTACTTTAGCAGACCTTTATTACGATGCTCGTAGTTGGCAAGCCTCTCTTGGAGAAGAAGCTAGTTTTATAGTTTAACAAACTGATAACATATTATATTTGGCAAAAAGTGGGCGGTGTCCCAAGCCTTGCCAGTAAGAGTGCAACGCTCTTGGTTTCTCGCTCCTGCTTCCTTTCTCAGAACTTCGGAGGGAATCCATTGCAGTGGGAAAGCTCCGTCGTAGTACGACAACGGAGCGCTTAAGAGCTCCGCTTTTATCTTGCATTCTGTACCGAGCGCTCTTGTGCTTCGTGTTGCTTATGCACTTACCAGTAAATAATTATCCCCCCGTAATACCGTTTCACTTTAAAGTTGATACATTTAGGCAGGCAGGGGATGCAGGGGATGCACTGGGGAAGGG
>JAQYWN010000349.1 GCA_029379265.1 Rhizonema sp. NSF051 | reverse complement strand
GAGCATTTATAGAGTAAAAATTAAGTTTTTATAGGGTGCTTTAGGCTTATTTCCTCAAGGTGCAAGATGTTAGTAAACGTAGAAATTATCTCCTATGATTGCCAATTTAATTGACTGGCAGCAGCAAGCTCATCAATATTTAGTTAAAGCCGAATATAGTAAGGCTGCAAACTTATATGAAGAAGCAATATTAACTGAGCCTCATGTTCTATCCTATTACTGGAATTTGGGATTGCTTTTGCTATTACAAGGGCAAGAGACAGAAGCTCAAATGACTTGGATGCTACCAATGGCAGATGTAGAAGAAGAACATATTGAAATTTTGACAAATGACCTGCTTGAAGTTTTGCAAACAGAAGCAGAACGGCGCGAAACACTGGAAGAATATTCTCTAGTTTGGGTAATACGCCAACATATACGGGAAATCAATCCCTGCGATATCAACAACTTACTCAAGATTGTTCTCCTTTCCATTTATTTGAAAAAGTTTGAGGGAATAGAATTGAGAGAGTCGGGAGTCATTGAACTTCTCCAGGTAGGAAAACATCTCGATTTAGATACAGATTTATTGCCGCAAGTATTGTGGGAAGTTTTAAATACTGCTCCTTGTGATCCGGCATCCTTGGAATTAGTAGAAGCTTGTTTACCTTACTTCTCTAATCCCAAGGATTGCTTTTCTGTGTTCCTGCGTGCTGCTATGAAAATTCGACATACATTCAAGCAGCCTGTGATAGCATCTCGGCTTTTAGAATTCTATTTACGTTTAGATGCAGAGAATTTAGAAGCTTTGCGATATCTAGCTATTTTTTATCAAGATTATGGTAATTATTCGCAGGGTATAGAAACAGCTAAGTTGTGTTATTCTCTATCACAAGTATTAGCAGATAAAATTTTTGCCATTCATTTAGTGCTACGTGGGTTAATGGGTGCAGGTGGATACTGGGAGGAAGTGTGCTTTAACTGCCAAGTGTTGGAGTCACTATTACAAGAACTTATTAAAGAACAACCCTTAGCACTTGATAAATTGAGTAATCTTCGTTTGCTGAGTCCAGCATTTGACATACCTCATATTAAAGATTTTCCTAGATATTTTAAAGCAACTCAGAATCAAGTTGCTCAAATTTTTCAAACAAATATTCAAGCTATTGCTCAAGAACAAACAGAACGTTACTCTCGGAGCTTGCTCAACAATAAAGCGTCAGAAGTTTATACAAGAACGTTGAAAATTGGATATCTATCTTACGCTTTTAGACAGCATTCTGTAGGATGGCTGGCTCGGGGACTATTTCAGCATTACGATAGAGATAAATTTGAAATACATGCTTATTTTATTAACTATAAGCTGGTAGACGATTTTATCCAAGAGTGGTATGTTAATCAAGCATCATATGCTCACAAGTTAGGCATGAATGGCTTGGAAATTGCTGAGCAAATATATCAAGATGGAATTGATATTTTAGTTGACCTTGATAGCATCACTCTAGATATTAGCTGTGAAGTGATGGCACTTAAACCAGCACCAATTCAAATGACTTGGCTAGGTTGGGATGCATCAGGAATACCCGCAATTGATTACTTTATTGCAGATCCCTATGTATTGCCGGATTCAGCGCAGGATTATTACACAGAGAAAATCTGGCGATTACCTCAAACATACATAGCAGTCGATGGTTTTGAAGTCGGTGTACCGACACTACGCCGAGATGAGTTAAATATTCCTACTGATGCAGTAGTGTATCTCAGCGCTCAAAGGGGATATAAACGCCATCCAGAGACGACAAGGTGGCAAATGAAAATTATCAAAGAAGTGCCTAATAGCTACTTCTTGATTAAAGGGTTTGCCGAAGAAGAAGCAATCAAACGCTTTTTCTATAAAATAGCGGAAGAAGAAGGTGTAGAATGCTCGCGCCTCCGTTTTCTTCCAAACGTTGCTTTAGAATCAGTTCATCGTGCCAATCTTGGAATTGCGGATGTAGTCTTAGACACTTATCCATACAACGGTGCAACCACAACCTTAGAAACCCTCTGGATGGGTATCCCCTTGGTGACAAGAGTGGGCGAACAATTTGCGGCTCGTAATAGCTACACCATGATGGTGAATGCTGGTATAACCGAAGGCATTGCTTGGACAAATGAAGAGTATGTCGAGTGGGGTGTGCGCTTGGGTAAGGATAAAGCGTTACGTGACAAAATTGCCTGTCAGTTGAAAGCATCACGGCAAACTGCACCTTTGTGGAATGCAAAGCAATTTGCTCGTGAAATGGAGAAAGCTTACGAGCAGATGTGGCAAAGGTATTTGACTACTCGATGATGCTTACGCGACCAAAAATAACTACTCCCTTTCCGGTACAATTAAGGAACTAGCAGAAAGCCCATGCCCACATGAGTGAAGTGAGCATCTTCAGTGAGGATTGTTGTAATGTTACATTCTTGCATAACGACCATTGAGGTCAAGTCAGTAAAAGAAATCAGGGGCTTATCGAGAAACTTAGAACGGAGTACTTGAGTTTGGGCAAAGCGTTCTTCAGTAATGCGGATTAAATAAAAGTTATCGGACAAAAAGGTTGACAGCAGTGCTTTCATAGATTGATCGGCTCTCGGTGCAGGGAGTCGTCGAAACAAGAAAGTGAATGTTTCGTCAAGAATGTAATCAGTTGTATAAATTTGTCCATTTTGAAAAATGGCACTTTGGTAAGCTTTTGTAGCTTCTTGGTGATAACGTTCACTTTTGTCATGGAGCGTAAGCCAACCCCAAGTATCAATGAAAAGCTTAGTCGCCATAAAGTTCATCGTCTAAGTTGACCGCGAGGGAGCCGTGAGATACTGCACCGATGAAGTTTGCCAGGGGGTCGCTACTGTTGCTGTGTGGGTTAACAGATGCTGATTTTTCGGTACGTGCAAGCTGTTGAACATACCGCAACACGTCTTCGAGCTGTTGCTCAGGTAGTTGTTCAATCGCTTCAAAAATGGCTTGTTTGGTTGTCATAGCAATGACTTCATGTGACTTTCTTTTCTAAAGTTTACTAATTATATTCCTGTATTAGCTAGGGCTTCTTTTCTTTGTCGTTCATTCAGCACTGGCACTTCCATATGTTCCTTAGTGTTGCAAAGGCAATTGCTCACGTAGAGAGGTTATGCCAATGCGTAGCCTGTATGCTCTCGCACTGAATATAAATAGAACGCCAACACAATATGATCTTTAAGCACTCCTGCCGCAACCATTTCACCCGTAATCCCATCTTCAATCCCAAACCTCTGCGCCGCCGTAAACGAAATGGCAGCGGGACTTTACGAGGCCGATCTGGGAGGCGGACTGTTCAAAAAGCGGATTGCGCGCTCTGGACAAGGAAAGCGTAGTGGCTTTCGCACGCTGATCATCACCAACAAGGAAGATCGATCGTTTTTTGTGTTTGGCTTCCCGAAAAACGAGCGTAGCAATATCGACAAGGATGAAGAAGAAGCCTTGAAGAAGCTGGCATCGGAACTATTGTCTTACACGCCACAGGCTCTCGAAAAAGCAAAACTGAAAGATGAATTGATAGAGGTAAATTGCAATGCGGAAGACTAAATCAGCGATTCTTGAAGCCGTTCACGAAACGGCCACAGGACTGCACAGGGCTGGCGTGATGGATCAAGTCACATTGCGTGAATTCGACCGCCTGTGCCGGCCTCCGATTGAACCGTTGGACCCTAAGCAAATTAAGCAAATTCGTGAATCATGCCGTGTCAGCCAAGCGGTGTTTGCTGCGGTTTTGAACGTAAGTGTATCAACAGTGCAAAAGTGGGAAATCGGTCAGAAGCGCCCAGCAGGCACTGCTCTTAAGCTGCTGCACCTAATCCAGAAACGGGGGTTGGAGAGCGTAATAGTTTAGGGGTGTGGTCTATTTACCAGAAAATTGGTTAACTGAAACATATTGCTTTATAGAAGGCTTCAAGACCTGCGACACAGGCTTTATCCTCATAGAGATGGTCGTGACTCTGGCTAATGGATTTTGTAATGTCGCGTCGCCAAGCTGGGTCTTGTCCTAATTTGACAGCAATTTCGATGTATTCTGCTTCATTTTGAGCGATAGTGTCTGTCACTCCTAACATTTTGAGGAAGCTGTCAGAGTGACGACCGCGCATAAATTCTCCAGGACAGGTGACGACAGGGAGGTTGCAGGCGATCGCCTCTAAAGTAGTATTACCACCAGACCAAGTGAAAGTGTCAAGAAAAACATCTGAAAGCAAGTTAATCATCAGATAGTCAAGCCGTTCTGGAATGGTGAGGAAGACACAATAATCCTCACTGTTCAAACCAACTGCGGCAAAAGCACGGTTCAAACGCTCCCGAAATAAACCGCCTCGTAGAAATACAAATTGGGCTTGAGGAACGCGACGAGCAATTTCAGCAAGAATAAAATCATATTGTGGCAAGTACTTGAAAGGAGCTTGGCAACATAAATAGACGACGGCATCATCTCGTAGCTTGTAATCCGAGCGAGCTTTAATTACTGGTGGAATATATGGTTTAGGGTATGAAACACCAATATTGGGCAAGCAAATGAGTTTTTCTGAGTAATGTTCTTGTGCATTTTCCGGTTCCATTAATTGACTAGATAAAAAATAATCAATCGTTGGCAAGCCAGTTGTCACCGGATGTCCCCAAGCAACGCATTGTACTGGTGCAAGCCGCAAACCAGCCATTTGCATTGTTGGCGCGTCCATACCAATCTCAGGATAGACAAGGATATGCAGTTGATCGGCTATGATTTGTTGACAGGTAGCTTCCAAGTTATGAGGAATATGGTAGAAAACGTTACTGTCATCTTGAAATTGTTTTGTAATCGCGTCTGGTGAGTTTCCTGTGTAGTAACAATAGATTTCAAAGCTATCGCGATCGCAGTCACGCAGCCAACCAGTTAACCATAATGTTCCACTGTAAGAGTGCAGGTAGTTTGAGACGTAACCAATACGAATTTTGTTACCTAGTTTAAGACTTGGCATTGATAAAGGAGCAACCCACTGAGGATAGTTAGCTGCCATAATTTCATGCAATAACTTCCCATACTGACGTTGCAACTCTATATCATTTTGAGCCTGATACGATATATAAAAGTTTGTGAGGCGACCTATTCCTGCTAAAGCATTCTGTTTCTCTTCAGCAGTTTTAAGGGATGTCTCTTGAATTAAATCTTGCAGTCCTTGAGTAAATCGCTCACGATAAAAATTAATTTCCTCTTTATTGTCGTAAATTGTAGGGACGATTAAATGTTTGAGGAGCTTAAAAGTGTAATCATCGAGTAATGCATTTGATGCAGTGATCGCACTGGAGAGTGCTTTTTGATTTTGTCCTCTGTGCCGTAAATGCATGATTAGCGAAAAATGCAAATTTCCGTCAGTCGGGTAAAGTTTAATCCCTTCTTGAAGGATGCTTAAAGCTTCGTCTAACAAGTTTAAATGTCGATAACACTCGCTTAAACGCCAGTAAACATCGGGTTCGCCTGATTGAATTGCTAGTAGCTTTTGATATTGTGCGATCGCCTCTTGCCATCTTCCCTCCTGGAAAGACTTATCGCTCAACTCAAAAAAAAACTGTGGAGTTTGTGTATCTATGATTTTTTTTACTTCATAGGAGGTAAGAGTTTCTACTCTTGATTGTGCTACGACTTGTTTATTTTCGTGTTCCAAAAGAATTCTTGCTTTAATCTGAGGTCGTAAAGCCTCCCACTGCATTTCACTAAACTGTGCAACAAAAGAAATTTCTAGTTCTTCGCTAACATCTAAATCTTCTTGCATGAGAAGATTCATGCTCACACTAGATAATAAAAGTTCAGCGTACTGCTCGATGCTGTTGCTTGTTTCAACAAGTAAAGTAATATATTGACTATCAGGATGAGTAGCGAGTGTTCTAATCACTTGTTCTAACTCTAAACCGAGTACCTCTTCTGGTTGCGACCAATCGGGGAAAACAATTAAATTAATCTCCCTGAGCTTCAAAGGTAAAAGAGTCGTATCAATCAATGCCGAACTCACAGTTTTCGCCATTTTTGACCAGGAAAACTGTTTTGCCTGTTCCAAACCAGCAATAATCAAAGATTTCCGAACACCGGATTTTTGTACGTCGCATAGTGCATTTACCAGTCCTTCCACATCATTATCATTCACGTATATGGCAGCTTCTCCAGCCACTTCTGGAATTGAGGCATTAGGACAAGTAATAACTGGACAACCACAAGCCATTGCTTCAACTACAGGCATTCCAAAGCCTTCATATTTAGACGGATAAACTAGAGCTACAGCACCGGAATAAGCTGTTACTAATTCCTTATCACTGAGTTGCAGCATATGGACAGCACTCCCTGATGTATAGGTTCTCCACTCAGGTGCTAATACACCTCCAGTACCTGTGCAAACAATATCAAATCCAAAGCTACTTGCAAGCTGAGAAAATGCCTGGAAGAATAAAATACTATTCTTGTAACCGCCACCGGCTCCAACCAAAATAAAATAGGGTTTTAAGATACCATACTTTGTCTTAAAAGCATTAACCTCTTCAGGTTTTGTAGGTGAGAAGGCATTTTTAACTCCACAATAAGCTACAGTGATTGAATCTAAAGGTATATCTGGGAAGAACCTCACTAAGTCTCGAGCTGTATTTTCTGAAATGGCAATATAGGCTGCTGCATGTTGAATATGATAGTGCTTTTCCCGCCACATAGAATCACTTAGATCCCATCCCATAACTTCAGGAATCATGTCATAAGCCATGAATACAGATGTTGTCGTTATAGGAGTAGTGTAATAACTTGAGATAAATAAATCTGCATCTTCTTCATCGCACACTTGCTGTAGCATTTCGCGGTCAGCATCTGTGTTATTGTAGTCATAAAGTGGTACAGTGCGATACCTTAGACCAGGAATTTTGGGAGCGGTGTTAGCTCGATCAAGTACAATAATATGCTGAGCAAAGCCGCTGTCTACCCACTCTTCTAGCAAAGATTTCCAGACGCGAGCAATACCAGTTTGATAGAGTTGGAAAAATACAGCATCAACTAATACTTGCGGTTTTTTTGTACTAGAGTTTGATAAGGATTCCTTATGATAATTTATGATATTAGAACAATTAGCATTAACGTGTAAACTAACGGCTTTGAAGTAATCGCTCTGAAGCAACGAAATCTTATTAATTTTTTCTGGTTGAATCTGAATTAAAGTATTAAACAAATCTGGGTTAATTCTTTGTTCAGTCAGTAGGTGTAAAGATGAACCGTAAGAATACAGATTTAAGCCATATTTATTTGCAATGATGGATAAGGTATTATGAGTATATATAGAAATATGCTGACCGTCATGCAGCGCGTAGTACCACCACTCATTGGGTAGAGGATTGTTTTCGGGTAAGAGTTCTGTACTAAATAAAATATTTTTAGAAAAGCTTAATATATTTTCAATTTCCTCAATCGGGTTAATAAAATGCTCAAACACCTCAAATGCAGTAACTAACTCATACGAATCTCTTGTTGCTTCATCTAATTCAAAACTTTTAGCAAATAAATTTGTGCAGAATTTATCAACCCAGTAAAAATCAAAGCCTAAATCCCTCATCATTCGTACAAATAGACCATAGCCACCGCCATAGTCTAAAAACTTTGCTTCATGATTAAAAAGACTAAAGATGATATTAGCTGCTTTCTGTGACAAGCTATTATTGCGGAATACTAAACCGACATCAGTACTAGCTATTGCATCAGAATAAGCATCTTCTAGCCAGTAAGGTTCTTCTGTCTGAACAAAACCGCATTTTGAACATTGAAAATAATCAATATTATACTTCCCTAGCACAGTAGCTTGAGCAAAAGTATGTGAATGTGACTCACATATTTTACATTTCATAGGTAGAGAATCAAGTAAGATTTGAACGGAAGGAAGGAGTTGATTGAAACTCCATACTTGTTTTTGTATATGATTGACGTTTGGTAAATAATAGTGAGGCATCCCATCTTGGTGTGAGCTTTGGGAATACCGCATAACTTTTTGCTGCCGTTTAGATTGATTATTTATAAATAAATCTAAGTG
>JAQYWN010000348.1 GCA_029379265.1 Rhizonema sp. NSF051 | reverse complement strand
GGATATATGTTTAAATAAAATTATGCAATACTAATTGTTAGATATTCTAAATATATTTACATTCGTGCAACCCTGTCAGCATCCCCCTCGCCCATAGACGGGGAAGCAAGACCTTGTGCCCCTGCGATGGTGGTCTATTTTCAGATGCTCTTAAAATTGCTGTAGGCATGCTAGCAAATGTGAACAGCTATCATCTGATAAGCATCGTTGGATAAATTGAGGGGCTTGTACCCGTAATTGATTAATTACGAACTAGGAATTACTTGGTCATGCTCCTTCCTTTTCGTTCTAGAAATTTTCGCCTTTACTACATAGGTCAGGCAATTTCTCTGATTGGCACTTCGATGACTCAGGTGGCTACTAGCTGGCTAGTGTATCACCTGACCAATTCCGCCTGGATGTTGGGTTTGGTGGGGTTTGCCAGTCTAATTCCCAGTTTAGTTTTGATTCCCGTGGGTGGAATCTTCGCTGATCGTTGGAAGCGTCACCGCGTCCTACTCGTTACTCAGATTATGGGGATGCTTCAGTCTTTAGCTTTGACGTGGCTAGCTCTGAGTGGTACTATTAATATCTGGCAAATTACGCTTCTTTCTTTGTTCCAAGGAATAATCAACGCCTTCGAGATTCCGACAAGACAGGCATTTTTACCAGAGACGGTCGAAAAGAAAAGTCTCGGCAATGCGCTTGCTTTGTATTCTTCCCTTGTCAGCGTTTCTGTTATGCTTGGACCTGCGGTTGCGGGCGTGTTGATTGCGGTAGTTGGATCAGGCATTTGTTTTCTGCTCGATACTATCAGTTACTTTACGGTAATTGCTGCCCTCTTAGCGATGCGGCTAGCGCCTAAACAAGTTGTTATATCTAGGGCTAAACCTTTAGAAGAATTGAAAGCGAGCTTTATTTACGCTTTCCGGTTTTTACCGATACGATCTGTCTTGATTGGGTCGGCGTTAGTCTGCTTCGTATGGGGATTTTATTTAGCATTGGGACCTATTTTTGCTAGGGAAGTTCTCCACGGCGGACCCAACATGTTCGGCTTCCTGATGACAGCTTCAGGTTTGGGAACGTTGGCTGGAGGTATTTACTTGAGTTGGCGCAACAGTGTGCTGGGGTTGGAAAGAATTCTAGCATTTGGGATAGCGCTCACCGGGGTGAGCCTGATGGTCTTTGCACTATCTCAGTTGTTATGGCTTTCGCTCCTCTCGCTGGTGCTAGCTGGTTTCGGCTTTATTATGCAGATAATTGCTGGTCGCACAGTGGTGCAGTTGTTGGTAACCGATGAGAATCGTGGGCAAATTACAAGTCTTTATGTAATAACCTCTACAGGTGCTGTACCCATAGGTAACTTGGTTGCTGGCGCACTGGCAAGCAACATTGGTGCTGTCAATACTGTTATTTTTGGTGCAAGCATCTGCATTGTTGGTTCACTGCTCTTTACTCAGCAGTTCTCTGCCTTCGATGACCTAGTTCGTCTGAATCTCGACGCACGTGGGTTTAATATTAAGTAGGCTTTCCGTGAACTACCCACACTGCCGCAAGCGGTCAGTGTGGGCTTCTGGTATCTCATCAACACTGTTTTTAACAGATGCAGTGCCTAGCTTACGCAAGATTGCCAGAACTTCCTTCGAGGTACTAGCTGTCGCAGTAGTTGTAATCACTACTTTCCCTTTCCGGCTTTTTATAGTTGGGAACAGCCCCAGCCCAACTCGCTTAATATTGATGGATGCATTCACATCACGATCAACATTAAGCAATTCTTCAAGGTCAAAATAATTCCTGATTGAACAATCCGTGAACACAAATTCATCACGGTAACTCAATAACTGTGAAGTGTACGCAGGATTTACCTTCAGTACGACTGCTCCAGCTTTTGCGGCTATGTAGTCCAGCGTAGTGAAGAATTGACCAAAAGCAGCATCGTTCCAAGACTTGTTTAATCCCGATTTCGCTGCTTGCCCATTAGCTATAAACTTTCCATCTTCATCTTTTTTAGCTTTATTTCTCTTAGAAAGACCACGTAAATTTAAGTGTTCAATAAAGAAAACTTTTTTATTAGTACGTACTAGTTGATGAGCGGTTTTATAAGCGTGGTCAATTCTAGAACGTGCAATGCGTTGATGTTCTTGTGCTTCCCGCTTAGCCAGTTTGCGACGTTTAGCGCTACCGTTTTTCTTGGTAGCTTTCCTCCCTTGAACTTTAGCTAGCCTGTCTTGAGATTTACGAAACGACTTTAAAGACGGCAGTTTTTCGCCAACTGAAGTTGCTAGATAATCATTTTCATGTAATACGGCGTCCATCCCTATAGAATTATCCCAACTTGGAACAATTTCATCTAGGCTGAAGACTGGCACCGTCGGATCTTCCAACGCAATCGTCACATACCACCCGTCAGCCTTTTTAGTAATCAGGATATTCTTAAGTGTAAATCCATCTGGTAAAGGTCGGTGCAACCTAACTTTTAGCCATCCAGCAAGTTTAGAAATTGACACGAACAACCAGTCTTTTTCTGTTCGTTCAATAGTGACGGCTTGACCTTCAACACGTATTGTGCTGAAAGTAGAAGAACTTTTGAACCGAGGCTTGCCGCTTTTCTTCCCGCTAGCATCATTCCTTAAGAATCTGGTGAAAGCTAAGTCAGCACGTTGAGAAATATCTTGCAATGTTTGAGACGGGACTCGCTTGAAATCGAGTAATTCTCCAGAATGACCAACTTTAACAAGATCTTCTTTAAATTGTGGTAGTAACTTTTTTTGAGTGTAAAAATTAGGATTATCTCGTAATTGCAGGGGAGGCAACGAACATGAGATGTAACAAAACTCGCCTTGAGGGAGAATTGCGTAATTTCTGGAATGTTCCCACCAATTAAACCTATCTCCTAGCTGCCAATTGTACCAATACTGGCAGATTCGCAACCAATCGTTTAATTCAAGCTTTTGGTTTGTGTCCGGATACATGTGGTATTGATAATTGAGCAGCGTCGGAATTACCTCCTTGTTTTAATCAGTGTTGTTAATCTAGACTACATTGATTGTATCATATTTCCTGAAAACCCTGTGAAAAATGATTTTATTTCCAAAGGTAGGTCAGTCAGTGACCTTAAAGTTCATCTCGTACTGACAACAAAATATCGCCGCAAAGCTATCACTGGCGAGATGTTACAGCGTTTACACGTCATTCTTGAAGACTTGTTGGTTAAATGGGATTGCAAACTGGTTGAGTTTAATGGTGAGTCTGACCATGTACACTTGTTGTTTCAGTATCATCCAGACCTTCAATTAAGCACACTGGTCGGAAATATTAAATCAACAACCTCTCGTAGGCTTAGACAAGAATTTACCGAACACCTGAGCCTTTTCTACACCAAAGACGTTTTTTGGAATGGTTCGTATTTTGTTGCTAGCTGTGGTGGAGTGACCATTACAACCTTGAGACAGTATATTGAAGCGCAAGATCGACCGGAAAGTGGCGATTCCGACGCTCGTTCCTCGCTAACGCTACCGCTTCGCTAAGATCGACCCCAAGTCCTGTCAAACCTGCGGTTTGAATTGGTTAGGGGTCAATTCGTCACCGCCCAAAAATTCATCCCACACTACCCTTCGGGTCAGATGTGGGGCTTCTTTTTGTTTAAGCTAAAATTAAGTAGAAAGGCTTGTAGTTGCGCTACCCTAGCGGCTTGTTTGTTTCTCACGAATAGACATAAAGTGAAAATTAATTATGCGTTACCTGAAACCCTTGTCTCTACCAAGGGTTATCGCGTCTTTACGTCTTTTCCACCAGATGTCTAATGATTTAGGACTGCCATATACTTTTATAAATCTATCGACTTAGTGTAGAATAATTTCAGTTATGCTCCCGAACTGTGGAATGTTGCTTGCATTTGATAGCAACATTCCAACGCAAACAGACGAATGTGAATACCACCTTACATATCAAACTCAGGAGAATCTACATGGGCTACAAGCATATTGAAGTCAAACAGGTAGCTGGTTTCATCGGTGCTGAGATTAGTGGCGTAGACCTTTCCCATACTCTGAATGATGATCAAGTCAAAGAGATTCGTAAAGCGCTATTGAAGTGGAAAGTCGTGTTCTTTCGTGGTCAGAACATCGATCATGCTGCACAAGTTGAGTTTACATCTCGTTTCGGCGAAGTGACCTATGCACATCCGCTTGGAGAACCTGAACCAGTCGCGGGATTTCCGCAGATCAAACCCGTAGACCGTAAGCTCTATGAGAAACAGTACGGTTTTCGCAGTGGAGGTCCTTGGCACACTGACGTAACAGCAGCTATCAACCCGCCAACAGCATCAATTTTACGCGCAGTTAATGTGCCTAGCTTTGGTGGTGACACGCAGTGGAGTAATCTTGTTGCAGCTTATGAAGGTCTGTCAGCACCGCTACGAACGCTAGCAGATACATTAAAGGCTGAACATCGTTTCAATGGGGGCGGGCATCAGCCTCGTAACGGCAAATTTGCTGAGCGCATTGCTGTCAATCCACTAGTCTCAATCCACCCAGTCGTCAGGGTTCATCCTGAAACTGGTGAACGAGCATTGTTTGTTAACCCTGGCTTCACCTCGCACATTATTGACGTGTCACCACAAGAGAGTAAGCTACTGCTTGAGTTATTTTTCAACCAAATCACCAAGCCTGCCTACACCACCCGTTTCCGATGGAACAACGGTGATATCGCCTTCTGGGACAACCGAGCTACTGTGCATTTGGCTCCTCAAGATTTGGATCATTTGGATGTTGAGCGTCTCCTTTATCGCACCACCATCACCGGCGATGTTCCAGTTGGGGTCGATGGTTTCCGCTCGCAAGTCGTTCAAGGTGAAGCGTTCAGCGCAGAATTACCAACCGTCTTCAAGCAGAAAGCTGAGAAGTTAGAAGCACAACCAGTGCTTTCGTAAGCTAGAGAGAGTAAACCGAGCTGCGTACATATTCGGCAGCCCGGTATGAAATTAGGGCGAGCCCGAAGGGGCAAGCCGCCCTTGGAGGCATCGCGCTACTTTTAGTCATATATGGGATGTATGTTACGTTTAACTTTACGACGGGCGATCGCTGGGCTCGCTACAGCCATCGCAGTCTCTCTTTTCATCAGCTTATTGACAGTTACTAGCCCTGCCCTAGCAGATACAGCAAAGATATTGCCTATTCCCCAACCATCCTTTCGAGGTAAAATCGGCATCACTTACCAAGAGTCAACACCGGATTTTCCCGCCCCAATTACTACTCCAGAAAAAGCCCCGAATGTGCTGCTAGTGCTACTGGATGATGTGGGCTTTGGGCAAGCGAGTACCTTTGGCGGACCTGTAGAAACCCCAAATTTAACTCGCTTAGCTGAAAAAGGATTGCGTTATAACCAATTCCACACCACAGCCCTTTGTTCACCTACACGAGCAGCTTTGTTAACTGGACGCAATCATCATTCAGTGGGTACAGGAGTAGTTGAGGAATTAGGAACAGGTTTTCCCGGTTACACAACTATCTTACCTAAGAGTGCTGCCACTGTAGCAGAAGTATTGCGCCAAAATGGTTATAACACTGCCGCTTTTGGTAAATGGCACAACACACCAGATTATGAAACTAGCACGGCTGGTCCTTTTGATCGTTGGCCAACATGGTTAGGATTTGAGTATTTTTACGGTTTTTTAGGTGGTGATACTAATCAATGGAGTCCGGCTTTAGTAGAAAATACTCAGCGGGTTGCACCACCAGTTAGTAACCCTGATTACCATTTGACCCCAGATTTAGTAGATCATGCGATCGCCTGGATTCGTTCTCAACAGTCTATAGCCCCTGACAAGCCAACATTTACCTATTTGGCTACCGGTGCTACCCATGCACCCCACCATGCCCCCAAAGCCTGGATTGACAAGTATAAAGGCAAATTTGACCAAGGCTGGGATAAACTAAGAGAACAAACCTTTGCTCGTCAAAAACAACTAGGTGTAATCCCCGCTGATGCCCAACTGACAGCCCGTCCCAAAGAACTGCCAGCTTGGGATTCCTTATCCAAAGATGACCAAAGAATCTATGCCCATGAAATGGAAGTATTTGCAGGATTCTTAGGACATACCGACCATGAAGTAGGAAGATTGATTGATGCGATTGACCAAATTGGTGAATTGGATAACACCCTTATATTCTACATCGTTGGCGATAATGGTGCTAGTGCAGAAGGCGGTTTAGCCGGTAGCATCAATGAATTAAAAGTTTTCAATAAAGTACCTGAAAGCCGAGAACAACTGCTGGCTTCCTTGAATGACTTAGGCAGCCCCAAAACCTTTAATCATTATCATGCAGCCTGGGCATGGGCAGGTACTACCCCTTTTCAATGGACAAAACAAATCGCCTCTCACTTTGGTGGTACTCGTAATCCCTTGATCATTACTTGGGGTAATCGAATTAAAGATCGTGGTGGAATACGGAATCAATTCCATCATGTAATTGATATTACCCCCACTATTTTAGAGGCAGCGGGAATTACTGTACCTACTGAAGTTAATGGGGTGAAGCAACAGAAACTTGAAGGTACTAGCTTACTCTACACCTTTGATAATTCTGATGCGCCTTCCCATCATAAAACCCAGTATTTTGAAATGTTCGGCAACCGCGCTATTTATGATGAGGGATGGGTAGCCGCCGCTCGTCATCCTCGATTACCTTGGCAGGGTACAATCAGTACTGACTTCCAACAAGATCCTTGGGAACTCTACAACATTGAGGAAGATTTCAGCGAAGCCAACAACCTAGCGGCTGAAAATCCCAAGAAACTGGAAAAACTGCAAGAATTGTTTTTATCACAAGCACGTCAGTATCAAGTTTTACCATTAGATGATCGCGTCTCTGAACGGTTTGATGTCAGTAGTCGCCCCTCTCCAGCCGCAGGACGCACAACTTTTACTTACTATCCTGGTGTAGCATCCATTCCAGAAGGTAGCGCACCAAGTCTGAAAAATAGATCGTTCAGCATCACGGCTGATGTAGAGATTCCAGAAAGTGGGGCACAGGGTGTGCTATTAACCCAAGGGGGACGTTTTGCTGGTTGGGGCTTTTTCCTTGAAAATAGCAAACCAACATATATCTACAACTTTGTGAATGCAGAACGTTATATTATTCAATCTCCACAAAAATTAACCCCTGGTAAATCAACAATCCGATTTGATTTTGATTACGAAGGTGGTATTGGTGCAGGAGGAACTGGGAAGTTATTCATCAACGATCAACAGGTAGCTTCAGGTCGAATTGAAAAAACTGTACCCTATCGCTTGGCTTTAGATGAAACCTTCGATGTTGGTCGAGATACAGGTACTCCTGTGGTTGAAACTTATCAAGTACCGTTTGTATTCACAGGTAATTTACAGAAAGTTACCCTGAATTTGAATTAAAAAATGTAGAGGCAATTCATGAATTGTCTCTACATTTCGCATTTTTTCATAAAAAACAAAATTATTATTTGCGACGGAAGCGCAAAATCTAAAAAACATGAATGAAATTTTCCCAATACTTGACAAATTAGCATTCCTAGCATTTGTCGTCGCTACTATGTTTGGGACAGGTTTAAAGTTAACTATACAACAGATTTGGGAACCTCTTTGTAATATCCGCCTGGTTATTTTGTCGCTGCTGACAAATTTTGTCTTAGTGCCACTTTTTGTGTATTTGCTGCTGCAATTAATACCTCTTAACGAACCTGTGAAAGATGGTTTTATGATCATGGCATTGGCATCTGGTCCTCCAGCTTTACCCAAACTTGCCCAAATAGTTAAGGGAAATTTAGCTTTTTCTACAGGACTAATGATGTTGTTAATGTTCGGTACAATCTTTTATATGCCGATCACACTACCATTAGTTTTACATGGTGTACAAGTCAATTCTTGGGATATTGCCAAACCATTAATATTTCTGATGTTAACACCGTTGGGAATTGGGTTATTAATTAAGGCAAAATATGAGACAATAGCTTTCACTCTCCAACCACTTACTTTCAAAATATCTAACTTCGGATTGCTTTTAGGTTTAGTAGTGAGACTAATAGTACACTTTAACGAAATTATT
>JAQYWN010000347.1 GCA_029379265.1 Rhizonema sp. NSF051 | reverse complement strand
CCTCTATATTTTATCAATATTGACCAAGTAAAGAATTCAGCTATACTTCCACTCTGGTTTATAGATGGAGGTTCGCTAGGGGTTTATAGGGGATATTATCCAATAACGAATTACGTTAATGCTCCTTCTAACTTCACCGATGAGGATATTCTGAATTCTTACTCGTTCATTTTTCCCATAACAAGGATCTTCTATGCATTTTGATATCCGAGAACTGATTGACCTTGACAAACTGAAAAATCTAATTAACTTATATGGTTACTGGCCTGTTTGGGCAATCGTCTTTGCTGAATCTGGATTACTTATAGGTTTTTTTCTACCGGGAGATAGTTTACTGTTTTTAGCTGGATTTGTTGCATCTCTTCCTCAGTCATCACTGAACATTGGAGTTTTGATATTTGGTTCTTTTGTTTGTGCAGTATTAGGCGATAATGTTGGCTACGCGACTGGTTACAGATTGGGTCGCAGGTTATTTCAGAAAGAAGATTCATGGTTATTTAAGAAGAAAAATTTGGAAAAAACCCAAAATTTTTATCAAAAGCATGGTAATAAAACGATTGTTATAGCACGTTTTACGCCAATAATTCGCACTTTCGCACCGATTATCGCAGGCATTGGTGCCATGCGGTATCGAACATTTATGTTTTACAACTTAATAGGTGGCTTTCTTTGGACTGTTGGGATCACTCTATTAGGATTTTTCTTAGGTAAATTAGTACCTGCAGAACAACTAGATAAGTATTTGTTACCGATTATTGCGTTAATTATTGTGATTTCTTTACTTCCATCCATTATTCATATAATTCAAGAGAAAAGATCTAGTAGACATTGAGGGAATAATGAACACCAATCTCTACCTTTTTCTAGAAAACCTGATTTTCCTAATAGTTGTTACATCTTTTCTGGCGATTGTCAGCTGGGCTTGGAAAGATTTAAAGCCTTTCAGCCTTCCCGAACCACTACCAGGATGGTTTAAAATCTGGTTTGGTACGGTGCAAGTGCTGGGAGGACTTCTGCCACTAGCAGTTATACTTTTATGGGGAGTGTTGTGGGGTGATCAGCGCGTGTTAACTGTGCTTATTCCCTACTTTGTCATGCTAGCTTTCCAAATCATATCTGAGATTTTGACACTGAGACGGTTTCACTCAGTGGTTTGGGTTATGGTTCCTTATTTATATCTGCCTTACCGTATTTGGCAGTTGTACGAAGGTTGGATATTCATAAATCCGCAAATCAACCTGAATTGGTTAGGCAATTTATTAATCTTAGAGATTATTGTGTGGACTGTGAACTACGCCCTTGATTTGGCACAGTTGCCAAGACTGTTGCGCTGGCAAATCCAAGAAAACAACCAAATAGAGAATTCAGAACTCAGTGTCTAAACTCATCCCACCCTTAAAAGGAGTGGGATTTTGCGTCCAAAGTCCCAAGAGTAATGAGTCATGAGTAAAATTACTCTTTTACTTAAGATTCATTACTTAGTCTTACCCTTTTTACTTCAGACTCATTACTCTTTGACAAATGACGTCGGCGATGTACTGCAATACGCTGCGACTTTCAGAAACAGCATTAAAGCTGAGAGCGTCATAGAAAGAAAAATATGATTGTGGATCTTCGAGCTTGAAAACGCGATCTAATTACTGGCAACTTCTACCGTATATCCAACCCCAGTGGCAAACTATCATTAAGGGGTTCATTGGCATCTTGGGTTATGTGCTGGCAACATTAGCTTTGATAGAGCTTGCAGGGAAATTGGCAACTCCCTTTGGAAAGGGTAATGTGATGGCGATCGCCCAACTTGCGTTTTTTCTTGCGGGAGTGTTTCTTATACGCGGTTTTTTTCAGTCTGTACAAGATATCTACATGGCAAAAGCTGCTTTACAAGTTGCCTTTGCTCTCCGCAAGCAGGTTTACTCCCACCTGCAAAAACTTAATCTCAGCTATTTTGAAACAGCAAAAGCAGGTGATTTATCTTACCGCCTGACGGAAGATGTTGATCGCGTTGGAGAAGTGGTGAATAAACTCTTTCACGATTTTGTCCCCTGTGTTTTGCAGTTGGTGGCAATTCCTATCTATATGATCTACTTGAATTGGCAACTGACGCTGGCGACGGTGATTGTTGCACCGCTGATGGGTATTTTAATTGGCTGGTTTGGCGAACGTTTACGCAAGTTCTCTTTAAAAAGTCAAAATCGCGTCTCGAATTTGTCGGCTATCCTGACAGAAGTGTTTGGCGGTATCCGTCTGGTGCAAGCTTTTGCCGCAGAAAATTACGAAATTGTCAGGTTTAGCCGTGAAGCCGAACGCAGTTTGCAGGCAAAATATTTAACTGAACGAATAAAAGCGATTCAAATTCCAATTGTCGGATTTCTCGAAGCCTTAAGTGCGCTATCACTCTTATTAGTGGGTGTATGGCAAATTCAAAAACACAATTTGACGGTGACGGAGTTTTTCAGCTACCTTGCAGCTGCGGCGTTATTAATCGATCCTATTGGTCATACGACAAATAATTATAACGAGTTTAAGCAGGGTGAAGCTTCTGTTGACCGCGTTTTTGAGTTATTGGCAATCAAACCAACGGTGGAAGAAAAACTAGACGCCATCGCCCTTCCTGCTGTCACGGGTAAAGTTGAATACCGTCATGTCTCCTTTGCTTACAAACCCGGTGAACCAGTTTTAAAAGATATCAATTTGTTAGCAACGCCTGGAGAAGCGATCGCACTAGTTGGTGCTTCTGGTGCTGGGAAAACGACTTTCGTAAATCTCCTACCCCGCTTTTATGACTCCAGTGGTGACATTTTCATTGACGGTGTCAATATCCGTGATGTAAAACTTGACAGTTTGCGACGACAAATTGGCATTGTTCCCCAAGAAACGACAATGTTTTCTGGGACAATTGCTCAAAATATTGCTTTTGGACAAGATTCCTTTGATCTCGAAGCTGTCGAGAAAGCGGCGAAAATTGCCAACGCCGATCTATTTATTACCCAACTACCAGATGGTTACTACACTTGGGTGGGAGAGAGAGGGGTAAATTTATCCGGTGGGCAAAGGCAAAGAATTGCGATCGCCCGTGCTGTCTTACTCAACCCAAGAATTTTAATTCTCGATGAAGCGACATCCGCACTAGATTCTGAGTCGGAAGCGTTGGTACAGGAGGCTTTAGAAAGACTCATGCAGAAGCGCACTGTATTTATTATTGCTCATCGTCTCAGTACAGTCAGACGATGCGATCGTATTTTAGTTTTAGAAAAAGGGCAGATAGTAGAATCGGGAACTCACGAGGAATTGTTAGCACTAGAACGTCGCTATGCCCGATCCTATGCACGGCAGTTTAGTTGATCTGAGATTTCCCAGTAACTGTACGAAAGCGAATTGGCAAAATCTGGATAGAAGCAGTACGGCGGGGAACTAAGTAAATTGCATATAGCTGCAAAGTAGCCAGAAACTTAGGCATTGACTTAAGCAGACTGTGTAGACGGTGTTTGACCACCGTAGGTAGAATAAGACTTTGGAAAACGAAGTTTCATTCTAATTCAAAAGAATCCCCTTGGCTTTAGCCAGGGGAGAGTCAATATCGGACACGATGATCACAATCGCCTTTTATTAGTTGTTTTTACTGAAAGGAATCAAATAATCCGTATTATTAGCGCACGTTTAGCAACCAAGAAAGAACGTCAAGACTATGAAGAATACACAAAATTCTGAAAACAATCAAAATTTAGAGGATGACCTACTTCCTGAATATAACTTTGATTATCATCAAGCACGTCCTAATCGTTTTGCTACTCAGGTAGATGAGACAAAAATAACTATTACCTTGGAATCAGATGTCGCCAAAGTTTTCAAGACTTCTGAAGATGTCAACAAAGCACTTAGAGCCATTCTATCTGCTATTCCTGAAAAATAAGTGCTTTTAGTGGGTTAGCGGTAGCTTAGCGTAGGTATCGCCTCTCTTCAAAAAACTAAAATTTCTCATTCACTGTAACGCACCTTGACATTGAATTTTATCGGTGGGTGACGCGATCGCTATTTGAAGTGCCCATTAACGTATCACGCCCTGGAGTGCCAGTGATCGGATTATTGACAGGTAAAGTAGTTGTAGTTGTCACTGTATCTGCCTGAGTGGGAGCAACTTCCTTTTGACCTAAATTGTCGGTAGCGACACTATAGAAAGCATAGCTGCGTCCCGTTTCACCGTTATAAGTGGCAGAAGTGGCTGTGGTATTAACTTGCCAAGGAACAAATTCACTGCCATCGGTGGAGACAAAAATATCATAAAAAGCTAGTCCACTACCCGCGTCGCTACCTGTCCAAGAGACGGTAAAGTTAGAGCTACTGTTAGCAGGTAAAGCATTAACTTGACTTGTAGGGATATCGGTTCCCTAAGTAGGGCTTGCTGAATAGAGCTATAACCTTTTCCAAACAAGAGTTTCAATCCTTTTTATTCCAAACAGATGCTTGGCTATAGCGCAATACGGTTCAAAATCCATGCATTTCTATGGATTGTGGGGTGAAGAGCGAAAATAAACCTTTGAAACTACCATTTTTTGTACTGTGTGGCATCTAGATTCGCTTTGTGGAGTTTTTCAGCTCGACTTTATCCATTTTTTTCGCCACGTGATACGGCTTAAGCTGTTGCCCAAGGCAATCGCTATCGCTGAAACCTTTGTGGGACACTAGTTTTACTTTTTGAACGGAGAGTGCTCATCTATGACGTGGAAAAAGTATTTCCCAAAAAGCCGGGGTTTTTGCCGGATAAAGAAAACCGAGTTCTTAATTTTGGATAAAGTCGAGCTAAGTAGGTAAACAAAATTAATTACACACTGGATTGATCTGAAACCCATGCAAAATCTCATCGCTAAAGGAATCGGATGTGTAAATAATTTTGTGTAGGTACTTACCCACCACCAACTGACAACCCCCTACCTTCATTTTTGACTTCTGCAGAAGGGGCTGACTCCTGGTTTAATTTTTAATTCCGCTTCTGAATACTATAGTTTTTCTAAATAGCTGAGGAGATCGGCCATTTCTTGGTAATTTGGTTGAAATTTAGGCATTGGAGGCGTTTCTCCACTGGTAACTTGGTGGATTATACCATAACGGGACTTGCGCTTGGAAATGGCTTGCAAGCTGGGGCCTACGAGTCCGTCGGCTTGAAAGCCATGACAATCAGCACAATTGATTTGAAAGATAGCATGTCCTTGAATTGGATCTCCTCTACGTGACAGAACGCTTTGGAAGTAGGGATCGGAGTCTCTTAGGATGCGAACAGCAAAAAAGCCCAAAAGGACTGCTAGCAGAATCGCCAAAGCTATCATAGCAATCCGCTGAATCAGAATTTCAGGTTTGGTAATCTGGTTATGCAAAAGTTTTGCTGTTGATGTCAAAGTGTACAGAAAGTTTTCTTTTCATACACATAGCTTAAAAGTTCTTGATTGTGTCTGCAAGCACAAATTAAAGTTTTCAATTGCCAAATTGTCCACAACTTCAAGATAAGCCAAATAAGAGTCTTGAGGGGAGCCGGGGAGGCAGGAGAGGCACGGGAGGAAAAACTAAACTAATTGTCTATCAACTTTTTTCCCCCCTGCTACTCTACTTCCCCTGCTTCCTATGCTTTCTTTCTCTCCCCCTATCCTTCATCTGATAAGATGAAGGACAGAAAGCATTCATATAAATAATTGCAAAGGAGATTTCAAGTGATTGAACCCCTACTTGATGGTATTGTACTGGGTCTGATATTCATTACTCTGAGCGGCTTGTTTTACAAAGCCTATCAGCAGTTCAAGCGTGGCAATCAACTCGGTTTATAAACAATGGACATGGGGAGGAGCGACTCGTTACTCCCTGATCCTATAGAATGTTACAGCTGTATTCCCATAAACTTTTTCGCGGCAGATTTCCCAAGCAGCAATGACTGTTGACGTATAGTCGTGAGTGCTATGTTCGACTGCTATTTCACCATCAGGAGCTAGAAGCTCGTACCTCGCTACCGCCTCTAAGACTGGTGGATACAATCCACTGGCATAGGGTGGATCGAAGTAGATCCGCTCAAATTGCTGTCCAGAAAGCTTTGGCAACCAATCTCGAACATCTCCCCGCAACACTTGAATTTTCTGTTCAGCATTAGCTAAATGCTGCCAATTTTGTTGGATAACGGCACAGGCGCGGCTAGATTGCTCAATTCCTGTGACTGAGAAGGCTTCTCTACATAAAGCCTCTGCACCCATTGAACCATTACCAGCGCACAAATCTAGCCAGTGACAACCAGCTATTTTTCCCTGCCAAATATTAAAGATTGCTTCCCTAACCCGTCCACTAGTGGGTCTAGTTTCTTTTCCAGGTAAAGTTTTTAACTGACGATTACCGTAAATTCTCAGGCTCATACCATTTTTGATGCTTGGATTTTGGGAAAGTATTCAGGAAACTAACGCCCTTCTTTGGCTGGTTTCACAAATAAAGCAAACTTTCCTTAAAGGATTCTAAGAGCCTAGTACAGCGCGGCAGAAATAACCATACGTTATAAATATCTGAAGTAAGTGAGCGAGAATTCGCCTATACGATCCTCAATTAGGGGCGGGTTTCATCTCATCACTTGTGACGAAAAACTAACAATTTTCTCAAACCCGCCTCTACAGTTATTATTCCGCATCATAGGAGCTTAATATTTGTTTATCTATATATTTAGGTTTTTTCCGCTAACCTACTTGAAAATTTAGTCTACTTAGCATACTACAGTCCGCGCATCAGTTGTAAACTTCTCTCTATTTCTTTACAGGAGCGTTCTCGGATCAGGAGCGGTAGCCACAGGCTTGTCCTGACACTTTTTCTGGAGCGTCCGCTACGCTAAAGCTCCACAGAGCGCTCTATATTTCTGTTTTGACTTTTGTCTAAGGTCAATGTTTCTATAAACAAGATTGTAATGAAGCTTTCAGCCGAACTGTAAAAAAACATTAAGACAAGAGAAATTAGGTTTTTCCGATTAAGTCAAGCTCTTACACATTTAAATTGCACGCTTATCTGTGAGAGTTGTTCTTGGTCTTTTGTTATCCAGGAAACAAATGACAAATCACAGCGAAATAAAGTGTAACAGAAATATGTATCTAGGTTATCACACCAAAGAAACCCAGTCTCTTGTCAGGGTTTACAATTATTTACAAATGTGATCTCAGGTATCGAAATATTAAGCGAGTTTTTACAGCGAATTGTGATCAGAACTCAGAATACTCCCAAGGAAGATTAAATACAAAAAGAGTGTAACCCGACTTGCCATCTAGGAGCATATGTGAACACATGGCTTTGTTTTGACAAATGTGTTCTGAGTTCTTTATTGGTCATTCACCCTTGGTTACAAAAGACAAAAGACAAGGACTAAAGACCAAGTTATTAGGCAGCTACTTTTTCGCGAACTTGAGACACAAAGTTAGACAGAATTTGCAAACCGATATTAGATGACTTTTCGGGGTGGAACTGGACTGCCATTAGGTTTTTATGAGCTATGGCTGCGGTTACAGTTTGGCTACCATGCGTAACAGTTGCAGCACAAACTTGTGGATCAACAGGATCTATATAGTAAGAATGGACAAAATAAACCCAAGGCTGAGATGGTAAATGTTCCCATAGAATACTTTTTGGTTGAGTCATATCAAGTTGATTCCAACCCATGTGAGGAATGGATATGCCTGGTTCTGGACGAAATCGGCGCACTTTCCCTTTGACAATTCCCAGTCCCGGTTTGGTACCTTCTTCACTGGATTCAAAGAGAATTTGCAATCCCAAGCAAATTCCTAAAAAAGGTTTACCAGATGCGATCGCTTCTTTTATTGGTTCTTCTAAACCACGCGCTCGCAGGTGTTGCACTGCTGGATCAAATGCACCGACTCCAGGTAAAACAACTGCATCTGCTCGATGCAATTCTTTTGAAGAATCAGTAATCTTGGCAGTTGCTCCAGCTTTTTCCAAGCCTTTGCAAACTGAGTGCAAGTTTCCCATGTCATAATCTAAGACTGCAATCACCGCCATTTACTCGCTCCCTGTAAATTTCTAGTGGAGGCTCTCTCTATTTTAAATAATATTTCAAATAAAGGAAAAAAT
>JAQYWN010000346.1 GCA_029379265.1 Rhizonema sp. NSF051 | reverse complement strand
AGGCAATACGGTTCAGTTAAGCCTTTTTCTCTCCCCCTGCATCCCCTGCATCCCCTGCACCCCCTGCCTGCCTCAACAGATTAATTTTCTTAACTGAACCGTATTGTCTTTAAAGGGGCTTTAACCGATCCAATCTCCTGAAAAAAATTTATAATAATTTAATAATTCAGATTTTTATCAACTATGCCTACTCGATTTCGTGCCTCTCTATCAGTTGAAATTGCTGTTCCAGAACAGCCGATTCCCATTCAATATTACTTGCGTCAGCCTCAACGTCTTGTCAATGCATTAATTGACCCTAGCCGTGTAAAATCTCTTTCTGAAGAAGTTTTCCGATTAAAAATGCGTCCAATAAATTTTATGTCACTCAGTATTCAACCTACTGTAGACATGAGAGTTTGGGCTTCCTCGCATGGAACAATTTATTTGCAGTCAGTAGGTTGTGAAATTATTGGGGTTGAGTATATTAATCAGCGTTTCGCTCTCAATTTGAAAGGGTTTTTGTCTCCCCAACAACTTAATACAGGCACTTGTTTGAAAGGACAAGCCGATTTAGAAGTGCAGGTGGATTTACCATTACCATTTTCCCTAACCCCAACACCAATCTTAGAAACTGCTGGCAATGGTTTACTTAAAAGCGTTTTGTTAACAATTAAACAACGCTTGCTCAGCCAACTTTTAGCAGATTATCGTCGTTGGGTGATATCACAAACAGATGAAATCGTTCTTGACGAAAGAATTACAGAATTACCAATCCTCAATCCTGAGTAATTATCAGCGCGTTGCCGTCAGAGTATGTAAGCACTAACTTCTCTCCTTGATGAACTTGACAAGGACGAAAGGACTTACGATGCAAACGTGAAGGTCCATATTCATTTAACGCCTTCAAATGGCGTTGAGTACCATAACCCTTGTTGGATTCCAAATCGTACATGGGATACTTGGACGCCATACGCAGCAATAGATCGTCACGCCAAACTTTAGCAATAATGCTAGCTGAGGCAATACAAAGCGAAAGCGAGTCTCCCTTAACTATTGTTTGTTGTGGTATGTGTAAATCTTGCAATAACTGATTGCCATCAATTAAGCAAAGTGCTGGCTGCACTTTTAGCTTGAGAATAGCTCGCTTCATCGCTAACAAAGTTGCTTGCAAGATATTCATACTATCAATTTCGGCAGTGGATGCAAAACCAATTTTCCAGTCTATCGCCAATGCAGAAATTTGCTGTGCGAGCTGAGTTCTTCTTTGAGCGGACAGCTGTTTACTTTCTTTAATTTTAGCTGCAATAAGCTCTGGCAAAGCCCGATCTGGTAGGATCACAGCCGCCGCAACTACAGGACCAAAAAGAGCACCCCGTCCTACTTCATCAACACCAGCCCAACCTGAAATACTTGATAAAGAGGATAACTCCAGCCAACTGGATTGTGTTGGAGGTGCTAGCGACCTGACAAAAGAGATGTGCTCTTTGTGAGTCATTTATTTATGAGATGAAGGAAAAAGCAAGTTTGAGCCGAAGTTGGAAGGAGGAAGCAGCGAAGTTGGATCAAGGAATGTTGGGTAATTCTAGCCTCTTCCTTCTTCCATAATTTTAATCATGAGCTTCTACCAATTCCATTGGAAGAGGAATAAAAAAGCAATCATTTGTATTCTTTACGTTGCTCCTCATCCAACTTCGCGGTCATTCACCTGTATCTGTAGCCGAGGAACGACGGCGGCGACGACGGTCTATTACATTTGAAGAGCGGCTTACCTCAACTTCATACTGCATATCATCAGACTTTGATTCCTCTATGAGATTTTCAGCTAAAGGTTCGCTTGTCGGATCAGCTGTTGGTGTATTTGTAGTTTCCTCAGTTAATGATAATGTAACCTCACTGGCAGGAGCAGAAGCTTGTCCGGGCAAAGTGATGTTATAAATCACAGATTTAGGGTTTTTGACTTCCCGATTCAATTTAATTGAAGGAGGAATACCCATCAGAGCATAAACATCCTGTTCTTTGGGTGTCATTTCTACAGAAACAATCTCTGGCGGTTCTACCACTGGTTTAACTGGTTCAACCTTGGTAAGAACTTTGCTTCTTTCTCCTCTTTCAGCCCAACCCACTTTGACTATACTAGGTAAAGATACCTCTGATACTGCTTCTAGTTCCGTATCAGCATCTAGTTCTATGTCTGGCTTGTTAACAAAAGATAGCGGGTTAGTAGCAAGCTGTGGCTCTTCTTTACCATTTCCCCCATTTACCCTCATCTGACTGAGCCGACGGCGCTTTCGATTATTACCAAGTTCGTGATAACTAGGATGATTATCCAATTTTAGATCGCTATACTCAGTATCTGTATCGTATGCTTCCCCAAATTGTTCATAAGTTTCCCGTTGTTCTGGTACGCGGGTTACTGGCAAACGAGGTTCTTTTTGAGGTTGAGGCACAAGACGCTCGGGCACTTCTGCTGGTATTGGCAATCGGCTTTCTGTTTCTCCAGGTAAATGGACAATATGCCCCAAACCACCACAGGTAGGACAAGTGTGACCAAAAAGTTCGTATATATTTTGACCTTGACGTTTCCGGGTAAGTTCTACTAAACCCAGTTCGGTTAATTGGGCAATTTGAGGACGAGCTTTGTCTGCTTTGAGGGATTTATTGAAATGCTCGAGAACTTGTAACTGATCGCGACGCGATTCCATATCAATGAAATCTACGACAATGACCCCAGCAATATTACGTAACCGTAATTGACGGGCAATTTCTGTTGCTGCCTCGCAATTCGTCCATAAAACAGTTTCTCTAGCTGTAGCCGATCGCGTAAAAGAGCCAGAGTTAACATCAATGACCGTTAGTGCTTCCGTTGGCTCGATAATGATGTAGCCACCCGAAGGCAAATCGACTCGTGGCTTCAACGCTTCTCGAATCGCAGCATTGATCCGGAAGTATTCCAAAATTGGCTGGCGATCGCGATGATGGTCGATCAACAATCCTTGTGGAGTTTGTCCCCCACTCCAGTTCTGCAAATACTGTTTGACTCGCTTCAAACCAGTACTGGAATCCACTACAATTCGATTCACATCCGCGCCATACATATCCCGCAGTACGCGCTGTATAAAATCATCGTCTCTATTCAACAATGCTGGGGGACGAGTCGATTGGGCTTCAAGCTGGATTGTTTCCCACTGCTTTTGCAGAGCCTCTAAATCTTCGATAATCGCTTCTTCGGGTTTGCCTTCTGCCTCAGTGCGAACGAGTAAACCCATCCCTGCCGGTTTGAGCAATATTGCCAAAGCACGCAAGCGGTTCCGCTCGCTTTCACTTTTAATTCGGCGTGATAAATTGACACCTCGTCCGTAAGGCATCAAGACTACGTATCTTCCTGGTAATGTAATGTTACCTGTGAGCCTCGGTCCCTTAGTCCCGGTTGGCTCTTTCATGACTTGCACTAACACTTTTTGCTGTGGCGTCAATAATTCCGTAATTGCCGCCGCTGTGCGCTTCAGTTTTAGTGGTCCTAAATCTGTGACATGAATAAAGCCATTCCGCTCTGGATCCCCTATATTTACAAAAGCCGCATCTATCCCTGGTAGTACATTTTCCACCACTCCTAGATAGATATCCCCAATTTGGTGATGACCCGTGGCGACAACGAGTTCCTGTATTTGATCTTCAGAAAAGACTGCAGCAATTTGATGCTGCTCTGCTATGATGATTTGTTTTGGCATTCAATTTCCTCAAAAATTGGCAGCACAGTGTTGCTTTGGGAGTTTGTTATTCAAGAACGCCCCTACAAGCCCAAATGTACCGATCATAAAAATTGCTAATCAAGAGCGGAATTGCACTGTGATTGCGTTTACACGCCTGATTATTCCAGAACGGCGGCATATTATTTAAGCAATTAAATCTGACCACCGTGGTAGATTTTTGTCACAACGCCTTTACACCATTAAATTTAGCAAAGAGCAGTTGTTGTAAAAAGCATAGTGTTAGAGAATCTGACACAGCGTCTTATTGATTAATGATTCACAAGCTAGCTATAAACAGAGAGTGTTTTTTATCTGCCTCAATTTTTCACAGGAGAAAATCCTAGAAATACCACTCTAATATCTTTGCTCTCGCGCCCTGATTTCCAGGGTAGTGAATCAAATCACTCAATGCAGCGCTCTTAAAATTTCCCTTCTTCCCATTCTAACGCAACCTTGTTAAAAATCAATTCCTTGGAATATGCAATTAGAGGGCAATGAAAACGTAAACTGCCCTCAAGGGATTAGACCCCTAAAATTAGCCGGTTGCGGTGGATGTGCAGTAACTGAAATTCTGCACTTGCCACGCTCTCTAGCATAAACAAGATTTGTTCGGGACGCAACACCATGCCATCGTTCCGACAACTACCTACATAACGTAGGATAACTGCAGGTTGGCTGAGCAGCTCCTTAAATTCTAACTCAAACAAGCGATCGCGCAGATTTACTTGCTGGATTTTTCCCGACTTGGTAACTTGTTCATACCAAATTTCATCTTGGAGTCTAATTGTATCAACCCAGCTTTGCCATTGTGCAATTGTTGCTGTCTCAACACAAGCCACTGTAATTAAATACTCCGCAGCCGCTAAGACTTGACTTGCTGCAGGAGCTTTCAACAATAGTGTTTCTATATTATAGATGGGGATGTCTGCTGGTAGCGCCTTTGCCAGTTGTTTGTGAAAAGTTTCCTCATCAACAAGTTGAGTTAACTCAAAATCGACGATTTCACCGCTACTGGTAGATCCTAATGACAAAGCATTGGCAATAGAAATGCGAGGAGTCGGATGAAATCCACCCGTGAAAGAAACGGGCAAGCCCGAACGCCGCATTGCTCTATCAAACAATCGCATCAGATCCAAGTGGCTGACTAAAGCCATTTCTCCAAGCTTACCAAAACGAACACGCACTCGTTGGGCTTTTGCTGTGTTGGGGACAAATTCACCATTAAATTCTGGAATCGGCAGCGGTGGAATCACAACATTATGACCAAAGTCAGTGCTGCAAACGCCACAGTGAGAACAACTTTCAAACGAGCAATCCGCTACTGTTGCCGCTGACAATGCGCGTTGTAAGTCTTCCTTCAGCCACTTTTTATCAATACCAGTGTTGATATGGTCCCAAGGTAAGGGAAGATCGAGGGAGTGGAAAAGTGGAGGAGTGGCATCAGTTTCTTCAAGGGAACCACTCTCACCCTCTCCCCCTCTTCCCATCTCCATGACGTTCCACTCGCCGTTTTCAACCAAGCGGTACTTCCAGTCTAATCCTGCTTCAGCAATAGCTTGCTCCCAAGCTGTAAAAGCCTTATTTATATTGTCATACCAGGCATCCATGCCAGCACCCAATTCCCACGCCCGATGTAATACGGTAGAAAGAGTGCGATTGCCTCGTCCGATAAAATCTTCCATTGCCGAGATCCGGACATCGGTGAAATTAACCTTCGCTCCTTTGAGTCGGCGGAATGCTTGCCGCAGTAATTCTTGCTTGCGCTTAAACTCAGAAGTAGAAACCGAGTGCCACTGAAACGGTGTATGCGGCTTGGGCGTGAAATTAGAGATCGTTATATTAAACAACAGAGATTTTCTACCTGAGGAGCGACACTCGCGCTGTAGCCAGCTTACAGTTTCCGCAATACCCAACACATCAGCATCGGTTTCGCCTGGTAAACCGATCATGAAATATAACTTGATTTTATCCCAACCTTGTTCCCAAGCTGTTTTTACACCTCTTAGAAGTTCAACATTTGTCAAACCCTTATTCACAATGTCCCGCATTCGTTGGGTTCCAGCTTCTGGAGCAAAGGTTAGTCCACCTTGCCGCGTACCGCCCAGAATATTAGCAATATTTTCATCAAATCTATCTACCCGTTGACTCGGTAGAGTCAGGGTAATGTTCTCATTTTTCAACCGATTTTTGATTTCCATCCCGACTGCTGGTAGGGATAAATAATCAGAACAGCTTAGGGATAATAAGGAAAACTCATTGTAACCAGTTTGCCGCATTCCCGATTCTATGGCTTCAACAACCTTTTCTGGTTCCACATCCCGTGCAGGTCGAGTCAGCATTCCTGGTTGACAAAAGCGACATCCACGAGTACAACCGCGTCGAATTTCAATCGTCAGCCGATCATGTACTGGTTCTATATAAGGTAGCAACCCAATTGAGTATGCTGGTATTGGAGTTGCCACCCGTCGCAGAATTTGTTTTGGCACATCTGGACGGTTCGGATGAACTGAACCATCTTCTAGCATGTTGTAAAATTTCGGAACATAGACACCTGGTACTTGTGCCAAATCTAACAACAATTCTTCTCGGCTCAATCCGTTCGTTTTGCCTTCCTCCAAAACCAAGCCAATTTCAGGTAGCAGTTCTTCACCATCTCCCAGTACGAAAAAGTCGAAGAAATCGGCGTAAGGTTCAGGGTTAGATGTCGCCGTCTGTCCACCCGCAAAAATTAAGGGAAAAATCGGTTGATCTGCTATATCCTCCTTCTCTCCCCCTCTCCGTGTGTCCCCCTCCTTCTCTATTCTGTTTTGCCAAGTTAGAGGTATTCCCGCTAAGTCCAACATCTCTAAAATGTTGGTTGCTCCTAGTTCGTAACTCAGGCTAAAGCCCAAAATATCAAATTCTCTGAGCGATCGCCTTGACTCTACTCCAAACAGGGGAGTGTCTGTCTCTCGAAGTTTGTGAGCAAAATCTGGTGCTGGTAGATAAGCGCGATCGCATAACTGGCGCGGCTGAGCATTCAAAATGTTATACAAAATGATATGCCCTAAATTAGACGCACCAACTTCATATATTTCTGGGTAAGTTAATGCCCAGCGTATTGTTGCCTTGTCCCAAGGTTTGTGTACTGCTAAGAACTCGTTACCTAGGTAACGAGCTGGCTTTAAAATATCCTGTGTGATTAATTTTTCAACTGCAACAGTCACGCTTGCTATCTTTTAGCTACTTTAAATTACCATTACACCTCCAACCTTAGCATTTATTTAGGTGTTTCCTAACAACTGATTGTTTTTAATCAAAAATTCTCAGCATTCAGCCGTTCCAACAACAACTATCAATATATATGACCTGTCAGTATTAGGTAGTATGTCTCTTGGTATACAATTTGGAGACTAAGCCGCTGACCTTTAAGATGTCTATAGCTCCTTGCTCTCCAAAAATGTTTTAAGCATATACTCTATGTATGTCTCCCACAGAAAGACAAGCGGCTTCAAAAGCTGCTTGGTTTGCAAATATCTGCAAGACTCGATCAAGTTGAGTCAATTCAAAAATAATTTGAATTGACGGGTTAACACTACAAAGACTGAAGCCTCTTTCCAATTTCTGAGCCAGTTTAAGAGCAGACACTAATGCCATTAAACCAGCGTTGTCTAATGATTCTACTTGCTCTAAATTTATTAGCAAGACCGTATTTTGGTCTTGTGTCAACGCTTTTATCAGATCTCGCTCGAATTCTAAGGCATTTGCGGAATTTAAGGTGCCTTGAGGAGAAATCACTATAATTTTTGGATAGGAGAGTACGGATTGCATCTTTAAATCCTATTAAAGTTATGGAGCTTTATACTTAGATGTCTGTAAGCTAGGAGCTATCAGGAATTAGTAGTCAGCTATAAAGAGGTTGTATGAACATTCAACAAGCATTCTTCATTTTGACAATTAGTTTATGCTGATAGCTAAGGGTTGAGTGCCTACAATGTATTTGACCATAATATGTTTTCTCTAAAATCGCCCATTCGTACTAAATCTCTTTGCTAAATCTTTATTTCCATAGTGTTTTTATTTAAAGATTGTCATAGTTTTTAGAAAAACAGTCTTCAACTATACTTTTTTCGATCTCTGCTACAAGAAAGTTATTTTAGATAGTAAAAAGAGCGGATGATGAGCTACTCGCTACATTGGCAACCGTAGTTGTGCACCATTCTAGCTCATTTGTGGCACTACTGCTTTTAGGATAGTGTTCTTTGTGAGCGCGGCGAGAAAGAACAAGAACTCTTCTCTCTTTTAACAGAGAGATGATACTAACTCAATATTTGTTGTTGTATTTAAGTATTTTTGCCTTTTAAAATTTTTAGTGCTTTTTTATACATAC
>JAQYWN010000345.1 GCA_029379265.1 Rhizonema sp. NSF051 | reverse complement strand
ATATAAGACAATTTGAATTTTATCGGGATTGTGAATTCTGTAAATTTTCTGTATAGTTAATCACTATCCAACGAGTTAGCAGGTCCTAATCGAAAAGCTCAAATTGCCCAGACCATCTACCAGACTTGCAATCTCAATGAAATGTTATTTTTACCGATTTGCAGTTAATTTCTTTAAACAGGCGTCAAAACATGTATAGCTGCGTTTAAGCGGCTTCGACTGGTCAATTTGACTACAGATTACTGATGAAGGTGTAATATGTATCTTTTTCAGGAGTTAATTTGCACTCAATATGAGTTACTCTAAAATCGGATTGTTCTGTGTTACCATCTACTCTGATGGAATTGTGTAAAGAAAATAATAAGCTTAGCAATTCTGTCCGAAATTATAAATCTGTAAATTGAATACTACGATACGGTGAAAAAAGCCGTTTTGCACTACCTTAAGCAAGGTAGCTAATCAAATGACCCTCAGTCAATCTAGAAATTGTAATGGATAGTTTACAATACCACTGGAAGACAAAATCTAAAGAAAATGTGAAAGAGACTCAATTAATTGTGGTGTTTGGAGGAAAAACGTGTTTCTGAGACTAGCGCAACAACATCGGCAATTCGTCCAAGACTTAGTGATGAACCTACAAGCCTTGGCGATCGTACTAGAGCGGCGTGGGTATCTAGCTTCTTGCTATACCTGCGGTGACCAAATGAACAGTGCGTCTTTCATGGTTAGTTTGGGAGAAAACCACCTCATTCGGTTTTTAGTCTCAGATTACGGGATCACTTGGACGGAGATGCGAGATGACCGCGAATTAATGAAGTTAGAGGGGGCAGAAGCAGTAAGCCAGCTACAGGAACTTGCCAATATTATCAAGCAACCTGTGCAAACCTCTACAGGTCATAAAACCCTTGCAAAGCGGTGTTAAGGATTTGGTGTCTAGAATGCACTCCTCCTGATTCCCCTCTCATGTATAGCAACCTACTGAGGCTAGTTATTGCTGTCTGATACTGCAAGGGAGAAGGGATCGGAGACTTTGAGTATGTCTGAAGAAAAACAAAAGCAACAACAACTTCCACCCACTAGTGCTATCGACAATCTGTCAAGTCGTAGGCTGGAAAATTGGTTTGAATATCCCATAAAAGTGCAACCTCACCACACAGATTATACAGGTGTTGTTTGGCACGGTTCATACATAGCCTGGTTAGAAGAAGCGCGAGTGGAATGCTTGCACTCAATAGGTATTGCATTTGTTGACTTGGTTGCTTTGGGCTGTGATTTACCAGTTATAGAAATGTCACTACGCTACCACCGTGCAATTCATTTAGGTATGGCAGCAGTAGTAAAAACGCGCCTGATTGAGGTTTCGGGCGTCCGCATTATTTGGGAGTATATGATTGAATGTCCTCATCAGCAAGAGTTATATGTCACGGCTAAGGTGACACTTGTGGCAGTAGATCGCGCCAAAGGCAAGATAATGCGTCAGTTACCTCCAGATTTCAAGGATGCATTAGCAAGGCTTTCAGCATGAAATGGTCATGCGATGCCCAGATTTTAGATTTGTTATACAGATGAAACTGGAGGAAGTGTACTATAAAGGAATGAATACTCAACGTAGAGAGACGGTCTGCGGACTAGTTTCTAGCTTTTCAACAGCTGTTAAAACTTCCTGTCTTGCCCATCGATCTGCTGCTAAAATATCATCTAAAGAAGGATCTGGACGGTTATCATTCTGATGGCGATCGCATACCAATTCGATACACCGAGGAATATCTAAGAACCTAATTTTTTCTGCTAAAAATAAAGCGACTGCTTGTTCATTAGCTGCGTTCAACACAGCAGGCATTGAACCGCCAGCTCTACCGACTGCATAAGCTATTTTCATACAAGGATACTTTTGGTGATCCGGTTCGCGGAAAGTCAAATTTCCAGCTTTTACCAAATCTAGTCGTTTCCAGTCAGTGTAGATGCGCTCAGGCCAAGATAAGGCATACAGTAAGGGTAAACGCATATCAGGCCAACCAAGTTGTGCTAAGACTGAAGTATCTTGCAACTCGATAAGGGAGTGAATAATACTTTGGGGATGAATGACAATGTCAATGTTGTCGTAATCTAACCCAAATAGGAAGTGCGCTTCAATCACTTCCAGTCCCTTATTCATTAAAGTCGCTGAATCTACTGTGATTTTACGACCCATTGACCAATTGGGATGCTTGAGGGCATCAGCAACTGTCACTTCTTCTAACTTGTCTGTTGCCCAATCACGGAAAGCACCGCCAGAGGCTGTAAGTAAAATTCGTCGCAAACCGTTTTTCGGCACACCTTGCAAGCACTGAAATATTGCGGAATGTTCTGAGTCAGCAGGTAATAATTTGACTCCGTGTTTCTGAATCAAGGGTAGAACAACAGGAGCCCCAGCAATTAAGGTTTCTTTGTTTGCTAAGGCGATATCTTTACCAGCTTCAATAGCAGCGATAGTGGGTAATAAACCAGCACAACCAACGATCCCCGTCACAACGGTTTTGGCGTTACCATAACGGGCAACTTCTATCACCCCAGCTTCACCTGCGAGTAAAATGGGTTGGGGATCGAGATCTGCGATCGCTTCAATAAGCACTGGTAACTTCTCTTCTGCACATAAGGCGACTATACTTGGTCGAAACTGCCGAATTTGAGAAGCCAACATTTCCACATTGTTCCCAGCCGCTAACCCGACAATCTGAAATTGCTCTGGATGCTGAGCTACAATATCTAATGTCTGAGTGCCGATCGAGCCAGTTGAACCAAGAAGTGTAATTTCTTTCACAAAAATTTATGAATTAACTCCATATACACTATAAATTTTGATGAGTAATTCTTTGCAAACTTTTATGTAATTTAAGAAAATTTTGATTTGAGCAATTCCACAAGATAAGGCTTTTTTTTCAGTAGCTATACCTTGGACGATAGTAAAACTACTGGATACGTTATATGTTTGTATTTAAGATTTGGTTGTATAAAGTATTTTGATTTACGGCTGTATAAACCTCGGTTGATGCGGCGATGTCAATAAACACACTTTATTAAGTAACTTTTTGAGACAACTTATTTGATTCTATCTCCTGTCTTGCCAAACAAGACAACGTCAGTGTTGGCATAAACCCCTGCCGTATTATAAGTGATCAAACGGACATATTAGACATTTATTTTCGTAGACCACTTTCAAGGCAAAACCTATTCAGTTACCTTGAGTTTGCCCAATAAATAGAACAATTACTGATATAATCTTGTCTAATAAGTAGTAATTTAAACTTTTATTATAAAATCACACCCGTTGCAGTATCGGCGATCGCGTGTCTAACCTTGTTATTTTGGTGAGCTTCTACTCAGAGTGTAGTCAACAAAATTCTTGACTTATGGTTTGGCTTCTATGTTTCAATTTATGTTTGGAAACATAGATGTTTTGGGCTATGGCGCTGTCGGGATATAGTATCTGATTTATACAAAAATGCCCAAATTTTTCATGATTGTTTGCTATGTAAACTATCAAGCTTATGGCTCAAGTTCAGATATTTATCAGAAAAGTTTTATGGAAAAATGCCTTCTTCTTTCCAACAGCCATCTGGTTGAGCAGTAGACTATTCGTTTGGGTAGCAATGTTATTACTGGCACCATTGCTAAAAGTACCAATAGGAGGTACACACCCCTCCTTCGGTTGGGGTGTGTTTTATGCCTGGGATAGTTTACATTACCTCTCTATAGCCACTTCTGGGTATGAATACAGGGATGACGGGGAGCAACATAATATTGCGTTCTTTCCTTTATTTCCCATAATCGTTCGAGAAGTCATGAACCTTGGCATACCTTTTGAAGTGGCAGGCACCTTGGTAAATAACTTAGCATTTTGCGCAACACTTTACTGTCTGTACTTTTGGGTGGAGAAACATCATGGAAGCAGTGCAGCGCGATGGGTGAGTGCGGTAGCAGCTTGGTGTCCGATGTCTTTATTTGGGAGTGTGATTTATACGGAGGGTTTATATTTGTTTTTAAGTACAGCAGCTTTAAAAGCCTTTGATCAAAAGCAATATAGATGGAGTGCGATTTGGGGTGCAATGGCCACAGCAACTCGTCCTACTGGGTTAGCACTGCTTCCTGCTTTCGCGATCGCTGCAGTGAAACAACGGCGCTCTCCCACTGCCTACATTGTGTCTATTGCTACTGCTACAGGAGTGCTGCTATTCAGCCTATTTTGTGCGATTCATTTTGGCGATCCTTTAGCTTTTATCAAAGCACAACGGGGATGGCGTCCCTCATTTGGGTTTAATTGGCAGAATTGGCTGGAGATGCTAGTACAAATTGCCATCGGGACATCGAATTGGGAGGATAGTTCAATTCAAAGCCCGTTGCATCCTTTAGTGTTATTCATCATTGTTGTTACAGGTTGTCTCTTATGGCGCTTCCGTCAACGTCGCAATTTTCTTAAAGTTGTCGGTGGGTTTTATTACGCTCTCATCTTATTTTTGTTAATAGTCGCGGATGATTGGTTCATTTATAACCTGCTAAATGCAGTCACAATTTTAGGTGGTAGTTACGTGTTATGGCGCTTACGCACTCAATTAACCTTAGTAGCCTTTATCTATGGCTTTTGCGGGATTGGTTTGCTGTTAGCTTCTGGCAGCACGATATCCTTGAGTCGTTTAAGTTACGGTATTGTATCCCTGAGTGTAGCGCTAGGTTTATTACTGTCTCGCCATCCTCGTTGGGGTTACTTGATTTTAGGTTGCTTTGCCGTTTTGCTTTCTAGACTTGCTGTGAGATTTGCTCAAAAACTTTGGGTAGGTTAAACGAATTAATAAACGCGATCGCTACTCAAATAGTTGCTTGAGAACTTCTTGGGCACGCTTGTAGATGACACCCGGTTGTGCGCTTTCGCGTGGGCCTGCAACATTGAGAATGCGTATGTTGCGATCTCGAATCCAGTTCCAGAAACGAGTGATGTCATTGTCGTTGAATGATAGCGAGTTGATCACAAGAACGGGGCGTTTGTACTCCTGTGCAAGATCGACTGTAAGCTTTGTCCCTCCTTCAAGCGGTTCTGATGAAAGGATGAGCGTTCCATCTGAATCCCGGACATTCCACTCAGTGCGTACCGCGTAGTCTGTGCTTGTTGTCTCCTGAAGTGGATAAATGGGCGGTATTCTCCCATCTTCAGCAAGTCGCCCCTTTGGACACCACCCACGAACTGGCATGAAAAGTGATAATGCTGTGTCGAGTGCTGCTCGATCAACTCCCGTTTGACCTCCACTCACAATCCAGAGTCGTGGATGTGACGATTTCATTTGCACTGTTGGCTCTGGAGTGTTAAGTGCGATCGCCCTAATGATCACAACACCGCCAACAATTAGCAATGCAATTACTATACTTCCAGCAATGATGATGACGTTGTGAAATCTCATGAGAACAACATTTACTTTGATAGACCGAAAATCTATTCAAGCTGAACTTCGCCAACCTACTTACCGACTGTAGATCTGAGTGAAAAAAACGTAATTCTACAAGACAGGACTCTTAGTAGGGGTTTCCACTACAGGGTGCAAGAAATTCATATTCAGTCTCAAATGTCATAAGTTTATGACATTTGAGACTGAAGTATATGGTTCTCTGCCTGACTTTTTAATTTAAATGTCAACATACTCTGACTTTTTGATCCCCAAAAAGCTAATAAATACGTGGAAAGAGCAAAAATGCGTCCGAAACCCCTTGATCCCAACACAGGTTTACTGGTTAATATTTATTTATAAACAAGCAAATCCGCAACTCCCAAAAAAATACTGGTTTTAGCATGACGGGCTATTGAACGGTGATAAACCACAATTTAAAAACGTATTAAACGCTGAACAACTCAGCCAAACCAGGAGTCAGGAATAAAAAGTTCATCTGGGGTTGATGACATCAGAATCGACTACTTTTTAACCAGGGGATATCATTTACATTTCAAACTACTGGAGGCCAAATATTATGGCAAAAGAACGTCCACCGTTAGAAGAGATGACATTGCGGCAATTACGCAGAGTAGCCAGCGAATGTTCCATTTCTCGTTATAGCCGAATGCGGAAATCGCAACTGCTAACAGCAATTCAAGAAGTACAACATAACAAAGCTCATCTCAACCAATCTCATTCAATGGAGGCACAGGAAACCGTGGAAGCAGCGAAATTTGAGTTGGGTCAAGAAGATCGTACTGGTGCTAATCTCGCTGATGTCGATGAGGGAATCGCTGAACTCCCAATTGGCTATGGTGAAAGCCGCATTGTCCTTATGCCTCGCGATCCTCAATGGGCTTACACCTATTGGGATGTTCCCAACGAGCAAAAAGAAGAGCTGCGCCGTCAGGGCGGACAACAACTGGCATTACGGATTTACGATGTCACCCACATCAACCAAGATTACCAAAGCCCTCATAGCATTCAGGAATATCCCTGTGATGAACTAGCAAGGGAATGGTATCTACCAGTTCCAGTAAGCGATCGCGATTATGTCATCGACATCGGTTACCGTTGTGGTGATGGTCGTTGGTTGGTACTAGCTCGCTCTGCACGAGTACACATTCCTCCTGTCTATCCTTCCGACTGGATTGAGGACATCTTCATTAATGTCAACTTTGATGAAGATTTGCGTGAGCAGACTATTTATGAATTGGTTCCTCCTGCTCTGAAAGCGTCACCAGGAAAGCCTGCGACTGCCAATGGAACTGCTACAACTACAGGTGCTGGTGCTGGCGAGAATGGCATTTACGACCAAATCTTTGGCATCGCTGAGTCTGGTGAAGCAATGCGGGTTGCAGGTTCTTTATTTGGATCGATGCAGCATCTTCCCAGTCATGTGAGTCCAGAACAAGCTATTAGTTCCTATATCTTCCCCTCAGGCGTAGGTATGTGGGCAGTTCCTACAACTTCCGGTTTAACAATGTCTGGTGTTGGAATGTCCGGTGCTGGCTTCTCTGGTGACGTACCCACGCGTCCGCGCCAATTCTGGTTGATTGCTGATGCTGAGTTGATTGTTTATGGTGCGACCGAACCTGATGCTAATGTAACGATAGGCGGTCGTCCAATCAAACTGAATCCAGATGGTACATTCCGCTTTCAGATGTCCTTCCAAGATGGTTTGATTGACTATCCAATTAAGGCTGTGGCTGCTGATGGTGAACAAACACGTTCAATTCACATGAAGTTCCATCGTGAAACACCTTCCCGGAATACTAATAAGAAAGAAGACGCTGTTTTAGAATGGCTCTTTTAATTTTGGGTTTTAGATTAGCCAAAATTAACTTAAATATTTCTACCCCAATACGGTTATACTGTAACGGGGTTTTTATGTTTAAATTACCGTTTAAGTAGAGGAAGAGAAAAAATTGCATAAGTAATCTTACAGTCATGTTAGGAGTAAGAACCGCTATAAAATCCTACAGAAATAGACGTATGCAACTAGAAGATTATTTTGAATTTTTAGATCCAGATGACATCCGTGTTAAAGGGCATCGTATTGGTATTGATGATGTGAATGGTTATTATTTGCAGGGATATTCACCTGAGCAGATTTTGGAGGAGTTACCTAGCCTAAATTTGGAAAAAATTTAGGCTAGGATTACCTACTATTTGCATAATCGTGTCAAAATGGATGCTTATATGTTGCGGTTGGCAAAGTGGCGGGAACAGCGTTATCAAGAATGGCTAGCTAATCCCTCTCCTTTGGCGCAACGTCTGAGAGCAGTAAAAGCTCAACGAGAACAGGAGTTACTCAAACGTTAGTGAAATTACATTTCTTACTAGACGAAATATTTGTCGCCAAAGCTGAAGAATAACTTGATAAGATAGATTGGATTCCATTCTAGGAAAGTAATAGGAACAAAGGCGATCGCATCGCCCCCTCCAGATCGGGTGCGATCACTAAAATACTGCCAATACAAGTTGCACTGGGGTGTAACCTCATTGCCTTACAGATTCACCAACCCCATAGTGTGTAATTTGTAGGTTGACTCTGAATCCAATTTTACTGAATCGGTTTTTCGCTATTTTATTAGTAGATTACACTAAGTGTTTATACACTGCCTACATGGCAAAACTAAGTATGTTCAAAAT
>JAQYWN010000344.1 GCA_029379265.1 Rhizonema sp. NSF051 | reverse complement strand
ATTCAATACTATTGTTGTAAACCGAGTTATCACTGAATAACTATCAGTGTGTTCAAGTGTTTCTCAGTAGTTTTACGTAAAATTAAATCATATGAGCGAGAATATATGGGGAAATGCGAGTTTTTTGACCGCAAATATACCTTGTTTAGCACATCCTATCTACTTTTTGCTCATTTGTCCTTTTGAGAGATGATTTCATCTATTGGAACCACAATCTTTAGATGAACGTGGACAGAAGTTGCAAAGAGGAGCCAGCACTTTTAGGAGTGTCTGCCGCGCTTTGGTGAGGAGCAACAATTTAGAATCCCCTGACGAAAAGTCGGGGAGATGTCAAAGACGAAAAAACCGCCACTAGATGAGGGCGGTTTGGTTAAGCAATCGGAGGGTACTTACAGCTTACTCTGGCAATTTTGGAATTTTTGTAGCAAAGTATGCATTTAGTGTTAATGCAGCAAGTAAAGTAATCATTCAACACCTAAGCTATCAGCTTTCGACCTATATGACTGTAAAAGATCGAGTTTTGTCTAAAAAATTCCTTTCATCGCTGATCGAGTAGTGGCACTTCGGGCGCTCATCCGATTCTTAGCGTTTGAAACCCCGTCCTTATAGGACGGCTTTGTAATTAATTAGCAACACGCCAAGAATTGTAGGATAGAAACTTACAGTCTGTGGGTATTGCATTTTGACATAACCGTTTGCCATTTTGTAAGCTATGCAAACTAGGGAGGCATCCAGCAACGTGTTATGAGCTACCACACAAGGAATCGTTCAGTTTGGGTTCTCAACCCGTACCCTAGACACTTTTTTAACTGAATTAAGGAGTTGGTAACTCTCCTGCTTTCAAGCCCCTAGCTTATAGCTAGGGGTTAGTGACGCTTAGCTCAATAACCTTTACCATAGGCACTCATTGGTTCCTTAATAAACCTAATATAAAGATGTTTAAATGTAGACTTCATCACCCGAGGCATCCCAAAGTCAATAGGAATGAACTTATCTGGTAACTGCCAATCGTCGATTCGTAGTGAGTCGGGATGAACGTGAGGAAAGTGGATTGCTTCGAGGCTTGGACAAACTCCCAGTCTAAGAGCCGCAGCAACAGTGGGGACTTGTTCAGGTGGGACATTTAAGACGAATACCATTGCTCGATCCAAGGCAAATACATCTGATGATGCCCCTAAAATACCCAACGGACGTGGTTCACCGCCACTAGGACCGTTGCCTTCATGACCGATAATACCATCTAATATAGTTAAGTTAGGATTAATCGCCCTAGCAGTTTCGACCAACATCTCACCAAATCGGTTTGCGTCTTTCCCTGCTTCCATATGCCACCAAGCTTTCATCTTCCCAGGAACACAGCCAAACAAGTTTTTTACTCCTAAAGTCAGAACCAGTTGAGAATGGGATTTTACCTTGGGTAGATTAATGACGACATCTGCCTCCATTGCCTCTTTGCACAGTAGTAAGTGATTAAACTCTTCGCTGAGTGTTTGGTAACGCTTACCATTAAAGTCAATAATTGGAATTTTCAATTCTTCTAAAATGGGCAAGTAGCCATTTGCAACTGCGACTCCCTTAGCACTACCAAAAGCCGGACTATCTCCTAAAAACGGCTTTCCACCAGCCTCAATCACCATTTTGGCAACTGCATAAACTAGTTCCGAGCGGGTAGTACACTCTTTAGTAGGACGCGCTCCTGTGAGTAGATTGGGTTTGAGTAAGACACGATTTCCTCTAGTGACAAACGCTGCCATTCCCCCCAAAGGTTCTAATAGCGTTTCTAAAGATTCTTGAAGTGCCTTCTGTGCGTAGGAATTAGCACGAATTAAGCTGACGGATGGTTTTTGAGCCTGCATAAAAAGTTAATTGTTGATTGTTCTATTAACAATCAACAATTAACCTTTTAGCAATCCCCCTTCAAGTCAGGGATACAATTGAACTCATTTGTTCCAGGTTCAGCACTTTGGCTAATTCTGCTTCACTCATAAACCCTCGCTCCAAGACAATCTGCCGCAGTGACTTGCCTGTTTCCAAAGATTCCTTTGCTACAGCAGCTGCATTCAAATAGCCAATGTGAGGATTTAATGCCGTTACCAACGCAAGACTGCCTTCGGCATATGCCAAACAACGTTCTCGAACAGGGATAATTCCCTTGATGCAGCGTTCGGTAAGTGCAGTAATCGTATTACCCAGAATTTCAATACTGTGAATGAGGTTATAGGCTATGAGGGGCATCATTACATTCAATTCTAATTGTCCTGCTTGTGCAGCCAAGGCGATCGCACTATCGTAACCCATAACCTGAAAACACACCATTGATGTCATCTCTGCCATTACCGGGTTGTACTTCCCTGGCATAATTGAGGAACCTGGTTGAACAGGTGGGAGTTGAATTTCTTTGAAGCCAGTTTTTGGTCCTGAATCCATCAGTCGCAAGTCATGAGATACTTTAACGAGATCTTGAGCTAAATTGCGTAAAGCACCTGAAACATTGACAAACGGAGCCATACTCTGCATTGCTGCCATCAGATGGGGTGCAGGTTCTAATGGACAATGAATTAAATCTGAGATCGTTTCTACCACACGGGCACGATACTGGGGATGGGTGTTTAATCCTGTCCCGACTGCACTACCTCCCAAACCTAGTACCATTAAGTCAGAAGACGCAGTGTATATCCTGTTTTGGTGTTCTATGAGGATCTGCGCCCAAGCGCGAAAATTCTCACCCAATAGTACGGGTACAGCGTCTTGCATATGAGTTCTACCAGATCTAACAACATCTTGGAATTCTGTTGCTTTTTCCTCTAATACTGCTATTGCTTTTTCTAAAGCTGGATGGAGTGTCTTTAACAATGCCAATAAGCCACCAACCCGAATTGCTGTGGGAATGACATCATTGGTAGACTGTCCATAGTTAACGTGATCGTTGGGACTAATACGCTTGTAATTGCCTTTTTCATCACCCAGAATTTCTAAAGCACGATTTGCTAGCACTTCGTTGACATTCATGTGGTGGGATGTGCCAGCACCCGCTTGATAAACATCGACGACAAACTGATCGCGGAACTTTCCCGCTAACACTTCATCCGCCGCTTGCACAATGGCATCGCTAATGTCTTGGGGAATACACCCCAGTTCACCATTAACGATTGCTGTCGCTTTTTTTATAAATACACAGGCATCTACGTAAGTAGCTAAAGGCTTAATGCCACTTACAGGGAAGTTTTCTATTGCCCGCAACGTTTGAATACCGTAGTAAGCGCTGCTAGGAATTTGGCGATCGCCCATCGAATCTTGTTCTGTTCTCACCTGGAAATCTGTTTGTGAAGTCATAGCGATTTTGGATTTGGGATTTTAGATGATGGAATTGGGGATACTTCTTTAAACCATTCAATTGATGCAATCCACAAGTAACCCAACAATCTAAAAATTTTGTCTAGGAAAAATGTAGTGGGTAGAGTGTCATGATAGGCAATTATACAGATTTGATAGAAATCCTAAATTCGGGCATCCAAAATTCCATGACTTTACCTAACTGGATTACTTTCTCCCGCCTTGTGGGACTGCCATTTCTGCTTTATGGTTTACATAACCCGACAACTCAAGCTAGGTGGGTATGTTTAGTCATTTTTCTTGTTGCCGCGCTGACTGATTGGTTGGACGGCTATTTAGCGCGGAAACTTAACCAAATTAGTGAATTGGGTAAATTTCTCGATCCGTTGGTAGATAAATTGCTTGTACTGGCACCGTTATTGGCTTTGATTGAACTGAGACAGGTTCCTGCATGGGGAGTGTTTCTGATTTTAGCGCGAGAGTTAGCGATCGCAGGTTGGCGAGTCAGTCAAACGAATATTACGGGTGCCAATATTTGGGGCAAACTCAAAACTGTCAGTCAGATATTCGCGATCGCACTTTTGATTGCACCATTACCTGGGTGGCAATTATTATCCCTGATTGCCTTTTGGATTTCTGTCGCTCTAACACTCCTAACTGGAGGTATCTACCTTTTGCCTCAACAAAGTAGCATTATTAACACAAAACAAGTAAGTAAATGAGGATTATTCTCTCTCTAAAGTCATAGAAGAGCCTTAGGGAAGCATTTGAATGGGAGCACGTTTCTGTTATTTTGGCTTCACGACTAACACTGAACAAGCAGCTTCTGCTACCACTTCACTACTTACAGAACCTTGAACAATGCGGTTCATACCAGTTAACCCGCGACAGCCGATGACGATTAAATCAGCTTTGTGAATATTAGCAAGGCGAATAATTTCTTGAGGTGGATCGCCTGTTACCATTTCTAATTGACTTTTAACAGATAATTGGGCTTGGTAGTCTTGCAGTTGCTTTTCCACTTGCATTGAAGATAATGCTGGCAACTCCGGGTTAGGGCGATCGGCAGGTAGATCGATTTGTGATGGCGTCAGAAGTACATGGCAAAGTATAACCGTGCTATCTTGTGTTATTAACAATTGCTGCACAGTTTGTATAACTCTATCTGTAATTTCCGAATCGTCCAGAGCTACCAAGATAGTCTTTAGCACGGATGTTATGTCCTCAAGAGAATTTCTGAAATCAAAAATCAAGTATTGGTAATTAGTAATTGCGAATAGAGAAAAAGGACTTTGATTCTCACAATTCCTTAACAATTATCTTCCGCATTACCCATTACCTATCACCCATCACCCATCATCCACTTCTTTTTGAACTCGGAGTCTGACTGAATCGGCATGGGAAGGCAAGCCTTCAACTGTTGCTAGCACGTCAATTGCACTAGCCATTTTTTCCAGTGCAGTTTGCGAGTATTGAATTATGCTGGAGTACTTCAAGAAAGTTTCGACTCCTAATGCTGATGCATAGCGAGCAGCACCAGAAGTCGGCAAGATATGATTTGGTCCTGCTAGATAGTCTCCTACAGCTTCAGGGGTAGAATAACCTAAGAAAATAGCACCAGCATGGCGAATTTTTGGTAGTAATTCCCAAGGATCTTCTACTTCCAACTCTAGATGTTCTGGGGCAAACTCATTTGAGAGTTCTGCGGCTGCTTCCAAGGATTCAACAATGACAATCAAGCCATAGTGCGCGATCGCTTTTTCTGTGAGGGTGCGCCTGGGGTGATCTATTAACTGTCTTTGTACCGCCACTTGCACGTTCATAGCCAATCCCGCATGTGTAGTCAACAAAATTGCTGCTGCCATCGGATCATGTTCTGCTTGTGCCAGCATATCGGCGGCAATATAGGCGGGATTTGCTGTCTCATCGGCAATAATTAGCACTTCGCTTGGTCCTGCTAGGGAATCAATGCCTACGGTGCCGTAGACAAGTTTTTTTGCCAATGTCACATAAATATTCCCCGGTCCGGTGATAACATTAACTTTAGGAATGGTTTCTGTACCGTAGGCTAAAGCGGCGATCGCTTGTGCGCCTCCAACACGATAAATTTCTTGTAAGCCAGCTTCTTGGGCAGCGACTAATACTGCTGGATTTATTGATTTATCTAAACCTGGTGGCGTTACCATCACGATACGCGGCACACCAGCTATAGTCGCTGGAATTGCATTCATTAACACTGTACTTGGATAAGAGGCTCTACCACCGGGTACATATATTCCCGCCCTGTCTACAGGCGTATAGCGCTTGCCAAGCACGACATCATCATCGCCAAAGTGTACCCAATTTTTGGGAACTCGCTGGCGGTGAAATGCTTCTATTTGGCGGTGAGCCAACCGAATTGCCTCAAGCAACTCTTTTGACACCTGCTGGTAAGCTGCATCTAGTTCTGCTCCGGTAACACGCAGATCAACTGCATTCAAGGAAAGTTCGTCAAATTCGGTTGTGTAGTGCAATACAGCTTTATCGCCTTGGCGCTTTACTGCTAGCAACACTTCCCGCACTGTTGCTTCTTTATGAAGCATCTGTTCGTCATTGGTGCGATCGCAGATCCGTTGTAGTTCAGGTCTAGCGTCTGCCTGCTGAGTTATGATTCGCAGCATGGAGTAAGGACAATGCCAAATGAAAGAAAATTCTGTTTTGTGGAGAACTTAAGAGCGCTCGTTACCTTTAAAGGCGCAAAGCGTTCCTTGAACTCTCCTCTCTAGCTTAACCGCATTTTTTTGATACTCCCATTGCTTTGTACATCTAGTTTGCAGAGAGAAGGGAGACGAAGGTTGCGAGACTCTTAGTGCCGCGTAGCGCGGACTTAAAAATTCGTCGAAGGAAAGTTAAGCTATATAGAAGTTGCTTTGTCGGGAAACCCTCCGGACAAACTTCGGTGACGGCTGGCATCCCCGCTGACTTTCCGCAAAATTAATAATGAAAAAAGCTTGATATTCAAGCTAGATAGAAATAAGGAACAGGATTCCTCATAACTTTTTTTAACGTAAGTACACCATTTGTTATCAAAGGGTGATTATTTTTATCACCAAGAATTAAGGAGTCAGGAGCCAGAATTCAGAACAAGGTTAAGCGACTGGCGGATGAATAAATGGGTTTAAGCATGGAGCCAAATTGGAAATTTTGTGGTCAACAAGATAGTGGCGGGTTTGAATCCCCCACTAATTGATTCTGACTCCTGACTCCTGACGAATGACTTCTTATTCAATCATTTTTTAGCTTATCGCCTTATTATAAAGCATTTTCCGACTGTGAAACACATGCTTTTACAGGGTTTTGATTAAATACTTTGAGAAGAAATTATCAGATGACGGTGACAAATCCCGCTTGTTGGAGTTGCATTATGAAATATATTTACGACCTGTTCGGGTTGGGAATGAAAAAAGTACAGAAGTGAGGATAAATAAATTTATTTATCTTCACTCCTGTACAGCCATGTTTGATTCGATCTTTATAGGAGCGTTCTTGGAAAGAGTGTTAATTAAACATTAGACACACTCATTCTTTATTCTTCGTCTTCGTCGAAATCTTCATCGTCGTCTTCGTCGAAATCCTCCTCTTCTGTGAAATCATCAATTTCATCGGCAATTAAATCGTCATCCTCATCCAAGACCGCATCGGAGCGGGTGTCATATCCAGATTCCGTCAGGGATGGAGAATCCAAGTTATATGCCCGTGCGGTGCGATCGTCTAGAACCATTTCTAATGGATCGTCAACTTCATCCAAGACACTGCTGGTGAGATCATTGGTGTACTCATCGATCACACCCGGTTCTTCATAAGCATTAAAGCCGGTTCCAGCAGGAATCAATCGTCCGATAATCACGTTTTCTTTCAAACCGCGCAGCCAATCTGACTTACCTTCAATTGCCGCTTCTGTCAAGACCCTTGTGGTTTCTTGGAAGGAGGCAGCGGAAATAAAGCTATCAGTATTCAACGACGCTTTGGTTATCCCTAGCAAAACGGGGGTGTACTGTGCCCTGGCACCACCAGTAATTGCCATCGCTTCGTTCACCTGTTCGACTTGGCGTAACTCTACCAATTCTCCAGGGAGCATACTGGTATCACCACCATCGTCAATTCGGACTTTGGAGGTCATCTGCCGGACGATGACTTCGATGTGTTTATCAGCAATATCAATGCCTTGAGATTGATAAACCAACTGGACTTCGTTTACCAAGAAAGTCTGTACTTTTTGCAAAGCGAGATTAGCACAGGCATACATCCCATCCTCAGAACCGAGATTAAAGAAGACTTCCAAAATTTCGTGAGGATTGGCAGGACCGTCGGTGAGGGTTTGTCCGGCGATAACAAGCGACCCATCGGGAACCACGAGATTTTGTCCAGGGCCCAATGGATAATCTGTGACGACACCGTTGTTTTCGACAATCTTCGCGGCGATCGCTTCATCGCCATCACCGTAGACGACTTTGACCTCTCCAGAACGACGGACGAGAATACAGGCTTCCTTGGGCTTGCGAGCTTCCAGAAGTTCCTCGATTCTCGGCAAACCTTGAATAATATCCCCAGTTTTCGCCCGTTCAAACACGAGTAACACCAAGTTATCACCCCGCTGTACCAAATCCCCATCTTCGATCTGCAAGATAGCTCCTGGACTGACTCGGTAAGGGCGACCGATGCGGATCGTGACGCTCCAAGTGGAGGCAGGGGAGGCAGGGGAGGCAGGGGAGGCAGGGGAGGCTGAGGAAGGAAGAGAGGC